>JAIOPX010000130.1 GCA_021413705.1 Planctomycetota bacterium
GGCGGCGTAAACCACAGCCGCGCACCCACAGAAAGCGCCAACAACAGCGCAGCAACCGCCAGGGGCGTGCGATGGCGGCGGCGGCTTACCGGCCCGTTCATGCCAGAAGCTTAAGCTCAGTTCGGGCTGAAATGAAACTGCTTGATCGTCTCGCGAGCCAGCGGGTTCTTCAAGAACCGCACTCGGCACTCGGGACAGAGATCGAACCGCAACTGTTGATACACGTCGTTGTCGATCCGATCGCTCTCGTCGTCCTCGACGCGCTGAAGGATATCCTGGATTTCTTCCAGGTGATCCCGATCACCAGCATCCTCACGGTCGGCCGACGAATCCATGGCGGCGTACACTTCCATTCGAACTACATAGCGAAGTTCGTTTTCAGAATCTATCGTTCGCTGACAAACGTCACAGCAATAATGAATCATCGCCCGCGTATCCCTGTGCAAGGGTAGCCCTCTGGCGTTCCGTATCCAAAAGGGCAGTGAAATTGTCGGTTCGTCCCGCCTCGCATCTACTGCATACGCACAGCAGACACTTCGAGAAATGTTGCAGGTCGTGTTTGTGGACACGACTGGCACACTCTCGCGCCAGTCATACGGACCAGGGCGAACCACCAGTCTCTATCCTAACGATGGCCGTTGGCCGCTGGCAACCCAGATCAAAAGTTTTTGAATAATTAAACCGAAATGGTGGACAGCAAGTGTCGTGCCGCGATGACCATGCCAGCTTGCCATGTCCGCTGAAAACCTGGGAAAGACATTCCTGTCCGCCACGGAGTGTGGTGTGTCGAGGGTAGGAATGCCCGAACTACGATGCGGCCTCTCGACTAGCCCATTGATGTTCGTCCGGCTACAATAGTGAGAGATGGTGGAGTAAGAGGAATCCTACCGGCTGTGTCGGCGCAAGATTCGAGTGCCACTTGACATAGCCCACGCGACCTGCACGAAAAGCAATGACGCAGCAGACTTCTCCAGGTGGGGCGTCTCGCGTCGATCCTGCTGACGACGGGCGTCTGCCGGCGCTTGCGTGTCGTTAGCGCACAAAACAATCGGGCTGCGGTGGTGCATTAGAATCGCCGTGTCCCGCCGATCGCCGCCGCCAGGCGAACCGAACAACATGCATACCGCGACCGCGAAGTGGTCCAGGAAGGGAGTGTTTCCGCAACGATAACCGACAACGGTGGCCCTGAATGATCCATCCGACAACTGCCAATCCGTTCTCTCACAGCGTTCTGGTATTGAACCGCTTCTATATGGCGGTCCACGTGGTCAACGTGCGCCGGGCGCTGACGCTCTTGTTTCGCGATCTGGCGGAAGTCATTCACATCGAGTCGGGGCGATATGCCAATTACGACTTTGTCACCTGGCGGGAGCTCAGCGAGCTGAAGGCTTCGTTCGAGGCCCAGGAAGAGGACGAGCAGATCGACTGGATCCGGAGCGTCAATTTTTCGCTTCAGATTCCCCGCGTCATTCGGTTGCTCGACTACGATAAAGTGCCCAAGCAGGGACTGCGGTTCAACCGCCGCAACATTTTCGCTCGGGACGAGAATTGCTGCCAGTATTGCGGCCAGCATTTTTCCACCAGCGAACTGAGCCTCGACCATGTGGTGCCACGAAGCCGCGGCGGGGAGATGAGTTGGGAGAACATCGTCTGCTGCTGCGTGGCTTGTAATGTGCGCAAAGGTGGCCGCACGCCCAAAGAAGCCCACATGAAGCTGATCCGCCCGCCTGCCCGCCCCAAGCACAATCCGCTGCTGACGCTCAAGCTCGGCAATCCCAAGTATGAAAGCTGGAAGACCTTCTTGAGCAACGCCTACTGGTCGGTGGATTTGAAATAGCTTCCCGCACGATAGCCGATAGAACCCCCCGTAGCCGAACTCGTAAGAGTTCGGGGCTCTGTGTGAATCCGAAGTCTCACGACTTCGGCTACGGCTGTAATGCCCGCCCTGTAGCCCCGCCTCTGGATCATTCTCAATGCACACCTTATCGCTGCGGCTCCTCTCCTCTTTCGCGGCCCTGTTGATTATTGAACTGGCCAGCAGCAACCTACCCGCCGCCGAAACGATTTCCGGCCGCGTCTATATCGACGCCAACGGCAATGGCCAGCTTGATGGAGGTGAAACGGGCTTGGCCGGCGTCGCTGTGACCGATGGCGTGCAGATCGTGGAGAGCGGCGCAGATGGCTCCTATCGGCTCGAATTGGCCGACGATCCGGTCCTGCCCATTCGCAATACTCGGACGGTAGCTATCAGTTGGCCGACCAACACCTGGCCCTCTGGGGCTTGGTATCGACGACTCGATCAAACGAAGCCGGGGGACGCGATCAATTTTGGCCTGGTGCAAGAAAAGCAAAAGTTCCCGTTCGCGGTCGTTCATGCCACAGACCCTCATGATGCCTTCCGCCGCGATTTCAACTATCTCTGGCGGCAGGATGTGGGGCGAATGGGCGATCTCGTCCGATTTGCGGTAGTCACCGGCGACCTGGGTTACATGGGCCCCGACAACGCCGACAAAGATTTTGCCGATATCCGGCAGTTCACCAGGGACTTTCCGGTGCCGATGTTTCACACACCCGGCAACCACGATATTGTCGGAATCCATTCCACCGATTGGAAAAAACCGACAGACATCCATGGCAACGGTGCATATACGAAGTATCTCGGCCCGCTCCGTTGGTCGTTCACGTATGCCGGCGTCCACTTCATCGGCCTGGATTGGGCGCGTGTGGAGCCAAACGGGAGCCTGCAGACTGGCCACCCTGACGTTGCCGTACACTGGCTCGATGCCGACTTGAAGCGATTGCCAGCCGGCGCGCGAATCATCGGCTTCTCTCACCAGTTCTGGAGCCCGGACCCTAAGTTCTGGCAACTCGTGAAGAAATACAAATTTGAATTGCTGATGGCCGGCCATGCGCATCGCAACATGGATATATCCAACGATGGCATCGAGTATCAGCTCACCATGAGCCTCAGCAAGATCCTGCATGTCAAAGCTCAGGGACATCAACTCGTCGATTATTGTCAGGGCTATAATCTGGCCAAACCGGGTACGCATGTGGGCCATTGCCGGCTGTTCGTGTTAGAGCAATTCCAGCCTCGCCGAGGGGAACACGAGGGCTTGATCGACAAACGCCTGACGGGAGCTTCGTATCGGTTCAAACCAATGCCGACCAAGGCTTGCGAACTGGAATTGACGATCGAGCCGGAAACGGCGCGGAAGTTTGGCGTTCGCATTGCCACAGGGGATGCGGCAGCTTCGCGCCTGGAAGTTGCCATCGAGGGAAACACGATTTCTGCTGGCGACTTGACGACGGCGGCTGGACGGCGTCACGACGACAACAACATCCACCTTCATTTGCTGTGGGACAATGAATTGCTGGAAGTGCGTTGCAACCGCCGTTCCTTTTTCACGCAGCCACTGAAAGCTGCTGGACCGCTGTCGATCGAGCTCTTCGCCGAGGGAGGGCCAGCGGTGTTCCGCCAGGTCGATCTATGGGAATTGCGGCCGGGGACGAGCGAACAATTGATGGAAATTGCCGGGTACTATTCAACAGAGGGTGGAAGCTGAGCTGTTGCTGAAGCAGATCTTGAAGACACAGCCGAATCATACCGAGGCTCTGAAGAAGCTGGCAGACGCCTATGCAGGCTCGAATCGCCGAGACCAGGCTGTCGCTACGTTGCGTCAACTGTTCAAAGCACAGCCGCAGGACGTTGACACCGGCAACCAGTTGGCTTGGTTGCTGGCGACATCACCAGTAAAGGAGGTTCGCAATGGCGAAGAAGCGGTCAGAGTATCTGAAGCAGTTTGCAAACTGACCAATCGCGACAATCCGGCGCACCTCGACACGCTTGCGGTTGCACTTGCGGAGGCGGGCCGATTTGAGGATGCCGTGCGGACGGCCGAGGAAGCGCTGGCACTGGCCGACAAGAAAAACGATTCCGAAGTGGCGTCCGAAGTCCGCACGCACTTGGAAATTTTCAAGCGCCGCACTCCGTTTCACGAACCCGCGCCGTAAGATGAAAACTGCAGGTCAGGCTATTGTCGGACGATGAGCGCACGAGACAACCAACTTCGGGTTGGTTATTCCAGAGCATCATCGCAATCAGGAAAGCCCCCGGTCGCGCGCCCTCGGCTCGCCGGGAGCGTCGCCTCTTTGCTATTCCTGAACCAGCGGCGCTTTCTTCTCCGTGATGCTGGGGCACTGCGTGGCCATCTCAGCATTGAGAACTTTGAAGTCCGCCCATTGCTCCGGCAAGTTGTCTTCGTGGAAGATAGCCTCGACAGGGCACTCAGGGACGCAAGCTTCGCAGTCGATGCATTCATCGGGATGAATGTAGAGAATCTTCTCCCCTTCGTAAAAACACTCGACGGGGCACACGACTACGCAATCGGTGTACTTGCACCCGAAGCAAGGCTCGGCAACGACGTGCGTCATGGAATCAACACTCCTAAGAAAAAAGAACGAAAATCGGGGAGTCCGTCACTCTGGGGCAACCTGTGGCAAATTGTACCGTTTATTCCACCCGTAACAGCCGATCAAAAAAGTTCTTCGGCCGACGATTCCTTGCCGCTGCCCTATCTCAATTCGGTTTCCATTCGTCCCTAGGCTGGCCCAGTGCGGAAATCGTCAAGTTCCTGCCTGCAAAGCACTTCAGGACGCTGTGGCCCATTCTCTGCTGGAATCTTAATGGCCGACATTTTAAGGTGTCAAGCCATGGATGGCTCTGTTATCGACCCCCACCGCCTCGTGGCTTCACTTGCTTCGGGGGGGAAGGGCTCTTAGAATCGATTTGTTGGGCCAGTGGGGTTTGAACCGAGTTTTGACACCAGAGTTGCGTTCCCGCTGCAATCGGGCGGCAGCGAGATGGCAGCGCCTGGCTCAACGACTTTTCCAGGGTACCAGACCGTGGCACTTTCCGAGATCGACCGCACGCTCCTGCAAAGATGCACGGAGCGCAAGCCCCGAAGCTGGAACGACTTCGTTGACCGCTTCATGGGGCTGGTGATTCACGTTGTTAACCACACGGCCGAATCCCGGTCCATACGACTCCCCACCCAGGATCGCGAAGATCTAGCCGCGGAAGTCTTCCTGGCGATACTGGCCAACGACTTTGCCGTGCTGAAGCACTTTCGCGGCCAGAGCAGCTTGGCCACTTACCTGACCGTCATAGGCCGACGAGTGGTGGTTCGTGAGCTGCTGCGGCGAAAGTCGGCAGCTCGCACAGAAGGAGTGCTGGATGCCGAGGTGATCGACAATGCGGCCGATCGCGAACCCAGCGCCGAACAACGGCTCAGCGATCGCGAGCAAGTCGAACGCATGTTGGGCGAACTCGACGAGACCGAGGCCGACGTGATGCGACTCTATCACCTCGAAGGAAAAAGTTATTACGAGATCAGCATGGCGATCGGAATGCCCGAGAACAGTGTCGGCCCGCTGTTGTCTCGAGCAAAGTCGAAGCTTCGCGAGGCCCATGCCAATCGTACGGTGTCGTGAGCAATCACTTACTCGCTTCCGACGGGTGCCATGATTTCGCTCGGTGATCTGTTTCAGCCCTTTGCTTGGTTGTTCATTTTTACGGCGTTTGGGCTGGGCTGGGCATGGCGAAAATCGGACTCGCGCCGGCGCTTGATGCCTGCGATCTTTTTTTTCGCTTTGCTATGGATACTCAGCATGCCGCTGACCAGCAACTTGGCGCTGGCCACGTTGGAATGGGGATATCCGCCTGGAAAACAAGCGGCTCAAGACGTGCCGATGATCGTCGTGCTCTCCGGTGGCATGGCCTACGGGGATGCACTCGTACCGGAGTCGCGCTTGGCCAACGACACGGTGCAGCGCTGTTTTGCGGCTGCGGAAATCTACCATGCGGGTTCTGGATCGAAGTTGCTTCTCTCAGGGGGAAAGGTGAATCCTTCGAATGTCGGTCCGCAATTGGCCGACGCGATGAAGGAGTTGATGGAACGTCTGAGGGTGCCGGCCGATGCCATGCTGCTGGAAAATACCTCGCGATCCACGTATGAGAATGCCGTCGAGTCTGCCCGGATATTGAAACAACACCACGTTGACAAAGTGATTCTGGTGACAGACGCGGCCCATCTCCCCCGTGCCACGCGGTGCTTTCGCAAGCAGGGAATCGAGGTCATCCCCTGGGGCTGCCGATACCGATCCCGGCCGCTACAGTTCTCACCCATGTTGTTCGTCCCGCACCCATCCGCGGCTGAAGGTACTGAGGCCGCGATCCATGAATGGGCGGGACTGGCCTGGTATTGGCTCAACGGGCGAATCTGACCCGTAGCATGGGCTTCCAGCCCGTGGCATCTCTGTCACCTGGGAGCCTTCACGGGCTTGGAAGCCCGTGCTACGCGGGAGTGGCACCGTTGTGATTTGCCTTCCGCTACGCGATACTAAAAATCCATGACAACGCCTGTCCCCAAACCTTCGCGGCTGGCCGATCACGACCTCTCGCAAAGAGAATTGGGAGACTATCGACTGCTGCGACGCCTGGGGCGCGGCGCCATGGCGGAGGTCTATCTGGCCGAGCAGCGATCGCTCCAGCGGCAGATCGCCTTCAAAGTGCTCAAGTCCGATTTGGCGACCGACGCCACCTATGTCAAGCGCTTTCACATGGAGGCCCAAGCGGCCGCATCGCTGGTCCATCCGGCCATCGTCCAGATCTATGAAGTGGGGTGCATCGACGGCGTTCACTTCATCGCCCAGGAGTATGTGCAGGGCCAAAACCTCGCCGAGCGCCTGGCAAGGCAGGGGCCACCCGACCTGGCCACCGCCGTGCGAATTATGCGTCAGGTGGCGGCTGCCTTGGCCAAGTCGGCGGAGCAGGGGATTGTGCATCGCGATATCAAGCCTGAAAACCTGATGCTCTCGCGCACGGGAGAAGTCAAGGTGGCCGATTTCGGCCTGGCTCGCGTCACCCAGCAGGCCGAAACCCTCAAACTCACCCAGGTGGGCATTACGATGGGATCGCCGCTGTACATGAGCCCCGAACAGGTGGAAGGAAAACTGCTCGATCCGCGCAGCGATATCTATTCCTTCGGCGTAACCAGCTATCAGATGCTGGCTGGCCGGCCGCCGTTCCTCGGCGATACGGCCTTGGGCGTAGCCGTGCAGCATCTCAAGAGCGAACCTGAGCGGCTGGAGAATCTGCGTCCTGATCTGCCGCTGGGTCTGTGCCGCATCATACACAAGATGCTGGCCAAAGATCCGGCAGGCCGCTATGCCAACGGCGCCGAACTGTTGCGCGAGTTGCGCGGTCTGAGCATCCAGTCGTTGGAAGCGGACTGGCCGGAAGAACTCGATCAATGGAATACGGCCGAGATGGTGGCGTTGACTTCCGCTCGTTGCGCCGCGACGCAACAACTGGCCGCGCTAATGCAGACCTCCGACATGCCGCTGCCCATCACCCGGCGGAGACTGTTCTGGATTGCCTTGGCCGCGGCCTTCGTCTCGGGGGGCATCCTCGCCTGGCCCAGTCGCGAGCCGTCGCTCTTAGCAGGCGCCAAGGAGGTGGGAACCAACGTCGAACGCCAAACCACGGCGACCGAGCAATATGAAATGGCCATGCGGCAGGGGACCGACGAGGCTTTTCTAGCCGTTATCGAGCACTTTCCCAGCGATGACTATCATGTGCGGCTGGCCCGCAAGCAATTGGCCCACGGCTGGATCAATCGCGACCGGATGTTCGATGCCCTACCGCAACTGGAATTGTTGGCCCGCGACCCCGAGCCGGAGTTTCGCGCCTACGGCCTCGCTGGGCAATACGTCATCTATTCCATCCAGGGCAAGTCGAAACAGGCCGCCGACCGGTTGCACGAACTGTTGCCTTTGCGAAAACGGCTAGACACATTTGACATGGCCATGACCCGCCGTGTGCTACAGCGACTACGGCAAACGCCCCCCAGCAATCCCCAAGACGCGCGAGAGGCCGGACTGTGGCAGGCCGAGCATGCGGCCAAGGAAAATGGCGGCGCTGGCCCAATCAAAACGCCTGCGACGACGCCCTGACGCAAGCCGTTGCGGCAAGGCAGGTTGACACCCTGTGACTAATCGGGTAACAAGTTACGTTCCCGTCGGCGCTTCGGCTCGCTCAAACAAGAGTGCAGCCGGACTGGCCGGCGCGGAAAGACGCCCCCATCGTCTAGAGGCCTAGGACACCGGGTTCTCAGCCCGGTAACCGGGGTTCGAATCCCCGTGGGGGTACTCTGCCGCCAGCGGAGTTCTGATCGATCGTACAGATTATGGCAGATGGCCCCAAAAATCCCGAAGACCTCGTCGAAACCGAGTGGGTGGAGTGGTACCGGTTGACGCCGCTTCAGCGCCTCCGGGAAACCGAAAAGCTGTGGGGGTTTTTTCTGGCTGTAGGAGGTTCGCTTGACGCCGAACCCGATTCTCAAAGTCCTTTCGACGCTTTCCTCCCACGGCGTGCGCCATCTGCTCATGGGCGGCCAGGCCTGCGTTTTATACGGCGCGGCGGAGTTTAGTCGCGACACCGACGTGGCGATGCTGCGCCTCTCGCGGCGAAGTAAGCCATCTTGAACACTTTTCAATCGCATCGGTTCGCCATGCCCACGGAGCCGTCCCAGCCGAGCGAAGAGCCCCGCGCCATTCCCCTCCGCCAGGCTTTCTGGACCTGGTGCCGTGTGGCGGCGTTGAGTTTTGGCGGTCCCGCCGGGCAGATCGCGGTCATGCACCGCATTATTGTGGACGAGAAGAAATGGATCTCGGAAGAGCGTTTTCTGCATGCCCTGAACTACTGCATGTTGTTGCCGGGGCCCGAGGCGCAGCAGTTGGCCACCTACATCGGCTGGCTCATGCATCGCACGCGCGGAGGATTGATCGCCGGCATTTTGTTTGTCCTGCCAGGCTTTGTTGCCATCCTGGGATTGAGCATTGTTTACGCCTGCTACCAGCAGACCGATATCGTGCAGGCGATTTTCTTTGGACTCAAACCGGCCGTCATGGCGATCGTGCTTCAGGCCGTGCTACGGATCGGAAAGCGCGTGCTAAAGAATGGCACCATGATCGCTCTGGCCGCGGCATCGTTCGTGGCGATCTTCTGCTTCAATGTGCCATTCCCGCTGCTGATTTTGGGGGCTGGCGCGATCGGATTGGTCGGTGGACGGTTGTGGCCCGGGCAATTCTCTGTCATTCGCGGGCATGCGGCTGTCGACGGAAGTGGTGTCCATGTCCAGCAGCATGAGGCAGTGCTGCCCGATATCAAGCCAACGCTTACTCGCAGCGTGATTGTATCTTCCGTTTTCTTGACGTTGTGGTTCCTGCCTCTGGCGGCGATCGGCTTGACACTTGGCTCAGAGTCCGTCTACTTTCGCGAAGGGGTGTTTTTTAGCAAAGCGGCTGTGGTAACCTTCGGCGGTGCTTACTCCGTGCTGGCCTACATCGCCCAACAAGCGGTTGAAAAATACGGCTGGCTCAAACCAGGGGAAATGCTCGACGGCCTGGGCATGGCCGAGACGACACCCGGGCCGCTGATCATGGTCGTTCAGTTTGTGGGTTTCATGGGGGCCTACCGCCACCCGGGGGCGTTGTCCCCACTCACTGCGGGCATCCTCGGCTCCGTCGTCACCACCTGGGTGACGTTCGTTCCCTGCTTCTTCTGGATCTTCCTGGGGGCTCCCTACATCGAGCGACTGCGCGGCAATCGCCTGCTAAGTTCCGCGCTTTCTGCCATCACAGCAGCCGTAGTGGGGGTTATTCTGAATCTGGCCGTCTGGTTTTCGCTGCACACGCTGTTTGGCAGCGTGGAAACAAAAACCTTATATGGACTAAGGACGCAGGTGCCTGATCCTGCCACGCTTCATCTGGCATCGCTAGCAATCGCTGTCCTGGCCTGCCTGCTGACGTTCTACTGGAAAAAAGGAATGGCGCTGACGCTGGCGATTTGCGCAACATTGGGTGCAATCTACTACTACGCCAGGACGCTGGTTGCCTGAGCCACCGTTACCCCAAAAACTCGGTTGGAGGTGCGGGCAATCGCCTGATTGCGTGTCTGTCCTTCCGTCACTCTCGCACCAGCCAAAACCAACGTCACTACGTCGCCGACGTGATGGACGCCTCCACGCTGAACTGCTGGGGGCTGCTGGCTACGAATTTGCAGGATCATAGACCACCTCGCTATTTGGGAAATCCTCCGTAATTCCTGATCGTAACCCTCATTCTAGCGATTACTGTACATTTGTCAATGCTCTGTTGCCGACACAGTTTTGGCACGGCCTCCCGACCATGCCACAACAGAGGCCACGCCCGACAGGCAAGGCACATGTTTAAGCCAGTGAAACTACTATCCTGCCCCACCCAGAGTAAGAGCAGTAGAAGAGAAGAGCCTGATCAGGATACCGCCCGGAATCATCTCGGGCGGATGGCGCCACGGCCGGCCGGCTGTGGATTGAACTTGAGCTTGGCCTGCTGGACGGCTTCATCGGCCTGCTCTGCTTTTTCGTACCGCCCGACAAAACGCCAGTCCTGCTTGGCAGGCGTGCGGGGATTTGAGGCGCCGCCGCTCGTCATATGATTGGCGATAGAGGTGACCGCCGCAGTGCGTGTTTCGACCTTATAGACTTCGACCGAAGTGCGGGGAACCATCCGCCTGTTGGTGGGATCCGTCATCTCAAAGCTGGTGGAAGACAAGGCAACGACAAAGAACCCGTCCTCCTTGTTCCCCAGCCGTTGGGCGACCATTTGCTTGAACTGCATGAGCGCTCGCGCGTCATTTGGGTTCTGTCGCCCCCCAACATTCTGAGCATCCACGCGACCGGCGATGAGGCAAGTCATGGTGGCTAGGAAGCAGTACACGAACCAGCGACCGGTAATTGCATAATGTTTCATGGCTGGGAGTTGAACCTCCTCGAGATGAGCCGATATCCAAACCGCCTGACCAACAGGCCGGACAGACAGGAATATCTGCACCCAGAATAGCATGAACTCTGTAGCAATACCTTACCCCCCCTGGGGAATGCGGATTCAAGCCACCTGTTTACGGGATGCTTAAATCCCTTGCCCAAGACGCCGCAGTGAAAGGAAATCGATCGGCAGCGTGGTCCCGCCGTCCATCGCCAGATCGGCCAAGGCGCGCCCCAGCACGCCGCTGAACTTATACCCGTGCCCCGACAGGCCAGCGGCGAACACGACTTGCGGTTGTCCAGGGTAACGGTCCACGATGAAGTGCTGATCGGGCGACATCGTGTACATGCAGACGTCAAACGCAGTTCGATCGGTCGAAACGCCGGGCAGGTACGCTTGGAGAAAACCTTCCACGCGAGGACTGTCACTGGCTCGCAACTTTCGCTCGAGTGCAAGCGGATCGGCCACTGGATCAGCCCCAGTGTGCTCGGCCACTTTCACGCCCCGCGCGTCGAAACTGGGAAAGCCATAGAAAATGCCGTCGGGAAGTTCGAACAAGTAGGCCGGGAATCCGGCCGTGGCGGCATACGCAGGCGAGCTGGCATACCAGTGCTGCACGCGGCGCTCGATGGCCAGCTCGACACCCAGGTCGGTCAGCAGCGATGCCGCCCAAGGCCCGGCCGTCACAATCAGCCGTGCCGCAGAGAGCGTCTCGTTGCCGACTCGGACTCGCACCAACCCTGCGTTACCCGCCGCAGATCCCACGTCCCATCGCTCGACCGCTGCGCCGCAGCGAAGTTCGGCTCCCGCAGCCACCGCGCCCGCCAAGTGGGCGCGAACACACTCCTCAACGGCCAGGCTCCCCGCTTTGGGTTCAAAGACAGCCGCCAGTTGCTGAGGAATACGAAAACCAGGGAACCGGGCCATTGCCTCTTCGGCAGTCAGTGACTCGACAGCCAATTCGTGCTGCCGGGCACTCGCGAGCACGCCTGGCAAGACCTCGCCATCGCTGGGGCCGACTTGCAACAATCCGGTTTGCCAAAAAAGCCGGCGTCCCCACTCTTGCTCAAGTTGTTGCCAGAGTTCGTATGCCGTCAGCAGCAAGGGCACATAATCCGGATGCTCGAAGTAGGCCTGGCGGATGATCCGTGTCGAGCCGTGCGAACTGCCGCGGTCGTGCGCTGGCGGAAACCGATCGATGCCCAACACCCGCATCCCACGGCGCGCCAGATGGTAGAGGGCTGCACTGCCGACGCCTCCGCAGCCAAGGACAACCGCGTCGTAGTGGGGCATGATGAGGAACCGAGGGAGTGGGGGCGGTGGTGTAGAATCGTTAAGGAAATGGTCCGCCGATTTCGCAGATTAACGCAGATTGCGGAGAAGCGTAAGTGGTGCATAGGCTGCCACTTGCGTTCCTGGCTCGACTTTTTTCTTTACGCCTGGAGCCAACGCCCGATACTTTTTCCCTCCCTGTGGCTTATTTATAGCAGGAACGGGAAGAGGCGGTTTGCCAAAGCATGCTACAGCCTGTACTCGAACAAGAATCAGCCAGTGAGTTCGCCTAATTCCGACCCTTCCGACGCCCGGACAAGGCTGTTTGTGCTGCTGCTGGGCCAGCACGAATTGTCATTGCGGACGTTTGTTCTGGCGATGGCGCCCCATCTGGACGAAGCCGAAGAGATTATCCAAAAAACTCGCATCCGGCTTTGGGAACAGTTCGACCAGTACGATCCGGCCAAGGATTTTGGGGCCTGGGCACGCACAATCGCCTACTATCTGACGCTGGCTGAGCGAAAAACGTCGCGGCGGCTGCCGGCGCTCCAGCAGCCGGAGTTCTTTGAGGCTATCGCGGAAGACTATCCGAGCGAACAGATCGACAATTCCCGTCGTCAGATCGCTTTGACACGCTGCCTGGGTAAGCTCGACGAGGTCCGCCGCACGCTGGTGATGCGCTACTACAGCGGCCGCGAAACGATGGCCGAGATCGCCGAAAAGCTGCGACTGACGGAAGCCGCGGTCAAATTGCGGATCGTGCGCTCGCGGATGACGCTGGCCGCCTGCATCGAGAAATCGCTCCAGGAGGACGACCAGTGATCGACCAGCGCGAACTGTTCGAATTGGCCACCGCCTGCCTCGACGGCACGGCCAGCGAAGACCAACAGACCCGGCTGGCCGAATTGATCTGCCACGATCCGGCTGTGAAGCTCCAATACATTCAGTTCATGGCCGACACCTGGATCCTTCGAGGACTGGCCAAGCAACCTGACGTGAGGGGTGAGGGGACAGGGGCGAGGGGCGAGGGGAGTGCTGGCGAAGAGGCTCTGAGCGGTACGGCGCTAGCCGCCGGTGATTCTCCGTCCCCATTCCGCATTCCGAATTCCGCATTCCGCATTTCCGCCCTCGCCGCCCTCGTGGCATTCATGGCGATCGGCATCCTGGCCTATTCATTCTGGCCCGGCCCCACAGAGCTACCTGTGGTCAAGCAGACCCCGGCCGCGAAAATCGCCAACCTGACGGACGCCAAGTGGGCAGGAGTATCTTCCCAGGCGGGGGACACACTCATCGCCGGCCAGCAACTGTTACTTCAGAGTGGCTCGGCGGAGATCACATTCAACGATCAGGCCAGAGTGATTGTGGATGGCCCGGCCGAACTGACGATCGTGGATGCGGCGGCCTGCCGGCTCGCGACGGGCAGACTGACGGCCCATGTGCCCGAACCCGCCAAGGGATTCAAGGTTCACACGCCCGGCGGCACTGTGACCGACCTGGGGACGGAGTTTGGAGTGTATGTAAAGACTGGCCCGGAGATTCCAGAATCGAACGACCCATTGGAGCAGACGGAGCCAACCGGGGCGCAACAAGAGGGCAAAGAGCCCCCGACGACCGAAGTGCATGTGTTCAAGGGCCAGGTTCAACTCGCGCAGCAGCACCAAGGGGACAATCCCACCAAATCTGAAATCAGCAGTCTGAAATCTGAAATTCTGAGCGCCGGCCAGGCCGTCACGATCAGCGATAACAAGGTTCAGTTCCTGCCGGCCGCCGATCCGTTCAAGTTCGCGCTCGACAAGCTTAATGGTCGCCCGCGGAAAGTCCTTCTGGCGGAGGATTTCGAGTCGCTCCCTCTTGGCAGAATCGATCAACCGCGCTCGGGGTGGATCACGGCCGGGACGACGCGGAAGGGACAAGGAATTGGCATGATCGATCCCGTCGCGCGACTTGCCGCGCTGGGCGCCAAGTACCCGGAAGCCACTGACGGACAATTATTTTTCGGCAATCGAGTGGCCTCGATCGCTTTCACGGGCTTGCCCCCGAACGACCCGCCGCTGTTGGCCCATGAGATCGATGGGCGGGAATTATCCGAGCGCTGCCAAGTGCTCATTCAGTTCGACATTATGTCCGAAAGCAAGGACTTTTCCGTGTCATTGGCCATCGCATCCGCAGTGCAGTCGGATGAGAAAATCGCTTTCGAGAAAAAGGCAAATCCGTCAGCCGCGCTCACAGAGTGGCCAATTTTTCAATGGTATCGCGTGCGCCTGCTGCTGGACGTGGCCGAGAGCAAGGTGCATGGCATCCGAGCAGAACGCCTGAAACCTGCCGGAAAGGAAGGCTGGGTCCACGATCGGGCGCTCCATACGCCGATGCCGCAACTCGATTGGACCACCCCGCCGCGCTATGTGGTGCTTGGTATGCCAACCAGCGGCCGAGGGGGCGGCGGCATCTATTGGCTCGACAACGTCCGCATGGAAGTGCTCCCCGGAAAATGAACCTTCACTCACTCATCCCTGGAGTCCGCTGATCGCAAATCTCGTCGCGTTGATTTCTCGTTCTGTTCTCCGTCCACGCTGGGATGTTCCCTGCGGATGGCGGAAAACACCACTCCAACACCATAGGTAAGCCAATGTTTACGAACAAAAATGTTATCCGCTCCTTCGTATCAGTAGCATTTGCCCTGGCGGTCTCCTGCGCTATCAACAGTCCAGCATCTGCGGTCACCCTTGATATCACGCCAACGTGGGTCCCGCTGACAAACACGAGCGGCAACGGAGGCCGAGTCAGCTTCCAAGGCTTTGCAGATGGATTTTGGGCGAACGTCGATGTTGGCAGTTCCAATGTCCAACAGTACGCCTACATGAATATCGGAACCGGATGGCAGGCGAGCGTAACAGGTACAATCACCAGCGCGACGTTGACTTTTGCGGGAGCGACTGCAAATTACAGTTCGCCCGCAGTGACCTTCAAGGTCTTTGAAATCCCTGGATCCGCTGGCCCCACAGACTATGGACGCACAGCCATTGACAATTTCAATGGCGTCGGCGTTACGGGTGGGGAATTGACGGCTTGGTATGCGGGTCACACTGGCTACGGCAGCGGCGTGACCATTGGCGATGTCAACGGCCCAAACGCCGTGTCTTGGGACATTACGGCCCTGTTGGAAGGATGGCGAACTCACACCTTGAGCGCAAACGAAGGCTACATGATGATTCTCAATGACACAATCAATGGTGGCACTGTCACATGGGGCACGGAAAGCGGATCAGCCCCGCCCACGATTTCCGTCACCTTCGAGGAAGCCGCCGTCCCCGAGCCGAGTACGTTCCTCCTGGCCGCGTTGGGCCTGGCCGGGCTGGGGCTGCTCGCGTGGAAGCGGAGAAAAAGAAGCGTGTGAACGGTTGACAAGTGTGAAGGGGCAATTGAGCGGGGCAACATGACGTAGCGAGCTTCGCGCCGGTCGGCTCGACGCGGGGTAACATTGACGAGGGCCGTGGCGGGCTTACGGAGGCCCGCAGCGGCTCTTTTTTTGTCGCGTGACAGCTCACCGCAGGAAGCTTCTCACGAACGCCAGTTTTCCACCCTCTGTCCCGGCACGGCGAGAAAGTCGCTGTCGGTGGAGACGACTGTGCAGTTTCCCAAAGTTCGAGCGATGGCCGCGACGAGCATGTCCACGACCCCGATCGGTCGGCCCACCCGAGCCAATTCCGCAAATTGACTCTTTTCACGCTGCTTGCGGGCTGACTGCTCTGATTACCAGGCTGCTTGTTCCGCAGCGGTGATCTCCAGCGGCTGGCAACGGTCCATTGCCGTGAGGGTTGTGGCGATTTCCTGCGCCGACAGGCTATCGGAAGTGCCGTTGGAGGCGTGCGTAAACGGATAGATTTCCACCTGCGTACCGTCCGGCCACTCGGGAGGCGCAACGATTTCCAACCGCCCGCTCTGAATGGTAGCTTTCAGGATCGTCATCGGTTTCCTCCAATCAATGCCCGCATGTTAGCCTTACCGATCTCCTACCCGAATCGTCCAATCGATCACGCAGGTGTCGGCAGTCACGAACGGATGATTAGCTCGTAGTCATCGTGAGTGCCGATCCACACCCAGGTGAAGCCCGCATCGTCTTCGACGGCCAGGGCTCTGTAAGCAAGACCGACTCGAGCGGACCAGAAGTTTCCGACTTTCTTGAAGTGCAAAGACGGATGCCGCGGATCGCGCCTGACCAACGCGAAGTTCTCTCTGGCAAGCCTTTGAATATCTCCTGAGAGGGCGTTGAAGCATCGCCAGAACCGATTGGTGGCTCGATGCATTTACAGTTCCTTAAGGCTTCCTTTTGCCTTTTCGTCCAGGGCCTCCTGCATGAGAAAATCTAATCGTCCGGTTGTGGAATCTTCCTCCAATTGACGATCCCATTTTTCCCAGTCTTTCTCACTGAACCAATTTCTCAATTGGGCGAACTCCGGAGCAGGCAGTGCTTCAATTGCCGCCTTGATTTCATCGACGTTGGACATAACAGTTCCTCCCTTCTTTGAGCTGGGCAACTTTATTGTAGACGGTTGAAGAGATCCTGTCACCACAAAGCAACGTGCGATGTGCTTGTACCCTGCCGAAACATTGCCAACACGCAGCGGCGTGGGTGCAAGCACCCACCCCGCAGTCTTACGTCCCCCGCTCGCCTTATGCGCTGACTCCCTGCGTCAGCAGCATGAACGCCGTTTCCAGGTTGATCTCTTTTTCCTTAAACAGTGTCAGCTTGTGGCCCCCTTGGATGAGGATGCTGGCCAGTTCGCTGTAGTCCTGCGTGTCGGTCACTAGCGTGACTTCGAGATGCTCGGGTTTCTCTTCGATCTTCTCCACAATCGGCGCCTGCTCCAGCAGCTTGGCGGCGGCGCCCAGCGGTCCGACTACGGCGATGTACAACACGGGCTGGCGGCGCAGGCGGCGCATCAGTTCGGTCACGTCCTCGTTGGCGATGAGCTGTCCCTGCTCGATCATTCCTACCTTGTTGCACATATCCGCCAGCTCGGGCAGGATGTGGCTGGAGATCATGATCGTCTTGCCCATGTCGCGGAGCCGCTTGATCAGCTCCCGCATCTTGATTCGCTGCCGCGGATCCAGCCCGCTGGCCGGTTCATCCAGCAGCAGCACTTGCGGATCATGGAGCATGACGCGGGCCAGGCCAAGGCGTTGCGTCTGCCCGCGCGACAACGTGTTGGCCATTTCGTGGCGTTTGAACTCCAGATCGACCAGGTCGAGCACCCGATCGCACACTTCGCGCCGGGCCTGGCCGTCGATCCGGTAGCAGGCGGCAAAAAACTCCAGATACTCGATCACCTGCATGTCGTCGTACACGCCGAAAAAATCCGGCATGTAGCCCACCATCCGGCGAATCTCGCGGGGATGCGTGTAGATCGAATGGCCGCAGACATAGGCTTCGCCCCAGGTGGGATCCAGGAGCGTTGAGATCATCCGCATCGTGGTCGTCTTGCCGGCGCCGTTGGGCCCGATGAAGCCGAACACGTCCCCCGCGCTGAGCTTGAGGTCCAGTTCCTTGACGGCAAAAAAATCGCCGTACTTTTTCGTCAGATCACGAGTTTCGATCATTGAGAGGGAGGGGTTAGGGAGCAGGGACTAGGGGCGAGGGGCAAGAGCTTTGTTTTGAATCGGGACAATCACTCGATACATCGTCAGGCCGCCGGGCGAGGCGGGGGCCAGGGGTTTGTCGCCGTCGCGTACTTCCGCAGTGGCCTTGGGTCGCAGGCCGATCAAGATGGCCTGATCGTCACTCAACTGCCGGGAAATGTCGATCGTGACATCATACCGGTTTTTCAATCGCGTGTAGTCTTGTCCGCCGACGGTTCGATAAAACGACATGACCTGCAGGATTCGAGCGGCATCGGTGCCCAGGTGGTCGTAGGCTTCATCCGCCTCACGGCGCCGTGTCAGGTAGCTTTGCGCCGCGCGGGGGCCGAGGCCGTCGTGGATCGCCAATCGCTCCTTGGGAGCCAGCGTTCCCAAGGGATAAGCCCAGCGCTTGGTCAGCAACACGCACTGCTCCAAAGGGGCCTCGGAGTTGTTGACCACCGTGCCGGAGAGCAGTCCTTCGAGCCCTCCCTTGGCGGGTGTCACATTGGCGGAGAGGGGGGCCGAACCTTGAGGGGTCCAGCGAGCGACAAAACTCTTGGTGGACCAGACGGGGATCGGCACCTCGTCGAGCGCATCGAGGTTTGAAGAAATATCGTAGGGCTGGCCCGCCAAGGGGGGCGTGGCTCGTGATTCCATGCCACCCAGCGCCGTGCCGGGTAGTCCAAACCAGGAGAGCAATAATTCCGGCGCCACGCGGGAACCGGGAGAAGCCAGCGTCAGGTCATAGGCCTGCCCGCGCGGGCTGAAGATCGTGAACCATGTCGTTGCGCGCCGTGCGCTTTGCACGTCGTCGTAGTCGATCACATCAACCTGGTTCATGCGAAGCTGGTTCCCCTTGAGCCCAACAGCCAGTGCATAGGCTCCGCCACAAGTGAGCAGGATGAGCAGCGGCATGGTGATCCATGTGAGTTCCATACGCTTCAAGACTCGCCTGACCAGCAAGAAGTCGCCGGGGCCTAGCAGTACGACATAGGCCATCATCATTCCCAACAGAGCACCGAAGGGCAGCAGCCGCACTCCTTGCTTCTGGAACTGATCGAGAGCCGTGCGAAGCTGGCCACTGAGATCGTCATAGCCGGCGTGCGTGACTTCTCCCAGCGTCGTGGGAGTTTCGGCATCGCGGGCTCCCACTGGTTTGGTGAGCCGGGTGGCACTGAGCGAGAAACGCTCTCCCTCGGACAGCGGCTCCAGCAGCGTTTCCACGCCACTGGCTCGCTCCAGCGCGCCGGCGTTGCTCATGGCAATGACCTTGTCGAAGCGCCCCGGCGCCCAGTCGGCAGCCTTGCTGTCGGTTGCGAGTACTTTTTCGCCGTTGGCGCCGAGCGTCATCAGCAGCGTGCCGCCACGTCGGAGCCAACCATCGAGCGCGGCCATGGGGGCATCAGCCTTCAACAACGCCGATAGCTCATTCCCACTGCCGGGCAGCACGACCACATCGACCCCTTCGTAGCCATACCATTGGTACGGCAGATCAGCGGGATCGGTGACCGTGACAATGCGCCCACCCGAGGACTTGAACTGGCGGTTGGCGGCCAAAGTCGCGGCCAGATGTTTGGTCGTGCCGAGGGACAAGAGAAGCCAGGCGTCGCTCGGCATGGCCGGAGTCAGTTCACCTCCGGCCAGATCGAACATCCGGCGGGCGATTTCTCGCTCGCCATCACGTAGCACGACGATCATCTCGCCGCTATTGCGGCCGATTTTGACGAAAAGCCTTTCAGCTTGCTTATTGGAATTCTCAAGCGAGTGACGCACCCTGGTAGGGACGCCATCGCTGTCGGGGACAGTAACTTCGAGCGACACGTTCTTGGAATCGGGAAGCTCGCCAAACTTTACGCTCAGCGGCGTCCAATAACCGAGCTTGTAGTTTCCGTCAAAGCCAAGTTCGACGCGATCGATGGAGGGTGCGGCAAGTGCAGAATTGAACCACAGAGACACAGTGGCACAGAGAAGCAAAGAAATGACGAAACTCGAATGATGAAAGAATGACGAATGACAAAACTCGAATGACGAAGGCGTGTGTTCGCGATACGCGATATCGCAACTCGGATTTCGGATTTCATGCGTCATTCTGATTTCGTCATTCGCCATTTCCGTCGCACTCATGGCTTCTCCGCGTCGTCGCAGGTGCAAGCCAGTTTACCGCAACCGGGGCAGCCGCGGCCATATTTTTCCGCGATGGCTGCCGTCAGATCGACGCCCGCCACGTTGGCGATTGTCGTGAGCCAGGCCAGCACGTCGGCAAACTCGGCGGCTTGTTCGGCATGCGTCCCGCTGCGCAAGGCCGCGGCGAGTTCACCCACTTCCTCCATCAGCCACATGAAGGTGCCATCGACGCCACGGGCTTGATCCTTCGAGCCGTACATATTGCGGATCAATTGCTGGAAGTCGCGGAGTGTGATGTTGGCGGCGTCACCTGTAGCATGGGCTTCCCAGCCCGTGTCGGACGAAACGGGTTGGGAAACCCGTTCTACGGTTGGCTTCAATGGTTCGGTCATGGTCCGATCTGTTTCTCCAATTCAGCCACGGCCGGATCTGTGGGCCAGAGCTTTTTGAAATCTGTAAGCGCCGCGCGGGCCTTTTTCTTGTCCCCGGTTCCGTCGAGCGCCCGAATCAAACCCAATCGCAGATCGGGCTGTTTAGGGGACGTTTCGATGGCCAGTTCGTATTCTACGACCGCAGCCGGCCATTGTTTCAACGCGGCCAAAGATTCTGCCCGAGTTTTCCGTGCAGCCAGATCCCGGGCCTTGATGTTCAACACTTCCATCGACCAGCGGGCCGCTTCCTTGTCGTCTTTGGCGGCTACGGCCAATTCCATCAGTTTCTTGCGAACCGTCAAGTCATCGCCATCATGCTCGGCCAGCACGACCAGCAGCGGACGGAGCTTGGCCGTGTCGCCGGACTTAAGGTATACCCTGGTGAGCAGTTTCGTCCAACTCGAATCGCCGCCAAACCGGTCGCGGCCGAGTTGATAGAGTTCGGCCGCGCCGTCATTGTCACCCCGGCGATACTTCAACCCGGCCAACAACTTCAAAAGTCCGGCATGCGGCTGCTTGCGGTCGAGCGCTCCTTCGAGCTTCGCTTCGACGCCGTCGGTGTTGCCGACCAGCAGGTCGAGCCGAGCCAGGACATACGTTGCTCCTGGATGCTTCGGCGCGACAGCCAGGGCATCACGTGCTAGTTGACCGGCCTTCGGGAACGCTTCTCGATCGAGATAAGCCTGCGCCAACGCCACGAGCTTGTCCGGGTTCTTCGGATCGTCGGCCACGGCCTTCAACAACGCGGGAAAACCACCGGCCGGAGGCGTTTGCTGTCCGGTCGTTTGCAATCCGGCAACAACCTTCTTGACGTACTCGATGTAGCCTTTCTCAAAATCGTCCAACTCCACGCCGAACGCGCGGCGGATGGTGGCCGTAGTGTCGAGGTTGTCGGCATACCCGGCCAGCATCTTTGCCAGGGCATCGTCTCCGAACCGCTCGAGCATATACTCGGCATACATTTCAGCCTGGCAATAGGCCATCTGCCAGTTCTCGCTCGTCTCGGGACGAATGAAACCCTGGTTGATCGTGGAGAGATTGAAAACCTTGCCGGCCGGCACACGCGCGAGCAGCATCTCGTTCCACTCGTCGGCGCGGGGATAGCCTTCGTTGTAGACGGCTAGCGCTTCGGTGAACCAGTGCGGGATGCGATAGTTCGTCTGTTGGAGGTTCATCACATGGATGAACTCATGCTGCACCACGCGCGCCCAGTTGAACGGCTGCTTCATCCCCGAGGGAGAGACCATAGCCACCATCCGCCCCACGCAGGCGCCGATGGTGTGAATATGCGGCAGGCCGACCGTGCGAGCGCTGAACCAACCGTGCGCCGTGGTGTTCTTGGCCTTGTTGAAGATTTCGAACAGCGTCTTCCCCTTCGGCTCAAAACCAAACTGCTTCACGAGCCGCGGATAGACCTCTTCCAGTTGCCGGGCGATCGCCCTGGCCTCGACAGCGTCGAGCTTCTCGTCGTAGCGAATGATGAAGTGATCGGTCTCGAGCGTGGCATAGCCGTCCAGTACGTCCAATACTTCCAGGCTGTTTTTGACGCGGACGTTACCAAAATCGACCTCAAACGCTTTGTCGAGCGTCTTGCGTGCTTCTTTTTCCTGACCCAGCCGAAGCTCGATGATTCCCAGACGACCATAGGCGCCGGTCAACTGCGGGACGGCAGCTATCGCGTCGCGAAAGTAGACGGCCGACTCCGGCCAGCGGCGCAGGCTATCGAGGCTCTCGCCGAGCGCTTCGTAGTAGTCGCTAGGTCGAGCGTTGCGTTTCTTGACTTCGGCCGTAAGTTTGCCGAGCCGCGATTCAGGGCCGGTTTTGTCGAGGCCATCGAGCGCCCCGCGAGCAGCGGCCAGGCGACCCAGCGTCCCTTCATCTTCCGGCCGCAAGGGCAGGGCGGCCACCAGTAGTTTCTCCGCCAGGGCCGGTTCAAAGTTCGCCAGTTCGATATCGGCCAGCACCAACTTGGCCGAGAGCAAGTTGGGATTGATTTTCAGCGCCGCCTCGGCCGCGCTCTTGGCCTCTTCAAGCTGATAGTTCTGTAAGGCAAGCCGCGCCAGGGCCGCATGGACTTCCGCCGCATTGGGATTGATCTTCAGCGCCGCTTTGAATGCCTTTACGGCTTCGGGCTGATTGTATTTCTCCATGAAGAGCAGGCCCGACTCCAGGTGAGCGGGCCAGTAGTCTGGATCTAATTTCAGCGCGAGTGGATAGACGTCGTTCACCAGATCACTGAACTGGCCATGCGAGCGCCGCCAGCGGGCGTTTTGGGCCAAACCCAGAGCCGTGTAGCGGACAGCGTCTGGATCGGTAAACTCGGTGTCGTTGTAAAGTTGAACGAAAGAGTCGTATGCCTTATCGGCCTCGTCGATCTTGCCACGCGCGCGAAGCAACTCGGCAGCGATCCATCGCGCCTGCGGATCGCGCGGAGCAAGTTTCAGCGCCGCGGACACTTGGCGATCGGCCTTGGCAAGGTCTCCTCGCTCCAGCGCAATTTGTGCTCGCTCCGCGGGAAGCCGAACCTCTTTGGGATGTGCCGCTTCCGCCTCGGCCAATGCCTTATCGGCCTTATCCAACTCCCCTACCGCCATCGAGCAGCGGGCGTTTCCCAAGGCCGCATCGACGGGGTGTTTTTTCGCCAACAGATCGTACGACTCCGCCGCTTCGGCATAGTTACCCTTGAGGAACAACTTGCGGGCGGCAGCTAGGTCGTCGGCGGCTGCCTGGGCTGTCAGGTTGCCCATTACACAGGCGGCTGCGGCCAGCACTGCCCAACATCGTGGTAATCGCCAAACTCGTTGAAAAACCAAGGTGGAATCTGCCTGGGGAAAAGGAAAGGAATCCGAGGCTACCAAAAAGGCCGATCCATCACGGCCGTCAGGATTTACGGTATCTCAACCTGCCCCGCCGGGCAAGCCGCTGAGGTGGCGAAATGCCCCTGCCACAGATATGATGGCAGCCGCCAAGGGGCACAAACGTCTCTCTCACTTTGGACAACCCGCAGGCCATCCGTGGCATGATGCTATGTCAGCACTCGAAACCAATCGTCCAGAAGACAATCCCTTCGCTGCGCCCCGATCCCTTGAGCAGGCAGAAGTTACCGTCGAGGGGAACGATCCGCAGCAGACTGAACTCATTGCGTTTGTCGGTCGCAATGCCAAGTACTTTCTGCCACGGTGGGAGCGGACCCAAGGAAACTATGGCTTCAACTGGGCCGCCTTTTTTCTCGGGCCGCTGTGGACGGCTTATCGAAAGATGTATCGAGTGACCGCGATCTACCTGGGCATCGTCGTGCTGCTGACGGTCGCGGAATTGGTGGTCTTCGACGTGATCTTGAAAGAGGAAATGCCGCGAGCGGTGGACCGCGTTATCACCATTGGCTTGGCCATCGGTTGCGGCTACCTGGCCAACTCGTTGTATCTGAAGCACGCGCGGCGGGCGATTGATCGAGCGCACCGCGTAGAGCCCGAACCGGTCGCCAGACTCGCATTGCTGCGCCGGCGCGGCGGAACCAGTTGGCTGGCGGTGTTCCTATTGCTCGTCCTGATGATTGGACTTTTCGCGTTAGTGGTGGGAGTCTTGATCGGAATGGAACCAACTGTGCTTGGTGGGGTCGAGTCGGTCACTCGGTAAACGCTACTGCACTATGCGATCACTCAAGGCGTCACCACCCGGCCGATGAACAGGATGCTCCCCGTCTTATTTTCGCGGATCGCGAACAGGAATGGGTGATCGACCTTCACCACAATCGGATTCTGCGGCTCAATTGGGGCACTGGTCACGGCAACAGCCACAGCCGTGGCCGCCGCTGCTTCGGTCCCATCTTCGTTGACGTCCACGAACGCCTTATGAATGACATGCTGAATCGAGAGACTCTTCGAGCCGTCCATTCCAGAGAAGTCGGCCGCGGTCGTGAAGGCGTCCACCATGCCCAGCGACGAGAGGACGCCTTTCAGGGCAAACTCACTGGTCATCTTGAACTTCGGCAGTGTCAGTTCCACCGGAAAGCGGTTCATTTTTCCGCGCCAGGCGGTCAGCTTATCGGCCGTGAGCCCTTGCTCCAAATCGGTCAGGCCGTCCACCTTTTCCGGCAGCAGGATGACCATTGAAAGCGCACTGCCCTCGTAGGGGAGTTCCACCGCCTGCATCCCGTCGGCCTTCACATAGGCCAACCGCTCCGTCTGGTGCATCATGGGCACATCGGCCTTTTGTCCGTCGAGCCGCGTGAAGGGGCCAGGACTCGTCGCTTCTTTCGTGAAGGGGTGGAGCCAGGCGCTTTTGAAATAGATGGCGTTGGTCAGCACCAGCCGTGTGTCCGAATCGAGCACGCCAGGCTTCAAGAGTTCCTTGATCTTGTCGTTGGTTTTGTCCTCCACCCAGCGGTTGATCGTCTGGCGAGCCGCTTCGGTTTCCTTTTGAAAATTGAGATTGCGGACGGCGGCTTCGTAGTTCGTGGTGACCAGTTGCGTGTAGGCAGGCAGGAACGTGTAGTCATGCTGAGCCCAAAGAGCGTTGGCCACGCTCAACTTGAAGGCACCCTGTTTGCCTGCGGCGTTGAAATCGCGGATGAGTTGTCCCATGGCCGCGTGAAACGCAGGATCGTTGGGGCCAAAATCCAGGGCCGTCGCCATCTGCGTGGCTGTCGCGCCGCGGGCGCCGGCATACGTCATCCCCAACGCCGTGGAAATGCTATACGGAGAATAGAAGAGATTGCCGGGTTGCTCGCGCAGCTTGCCGTGGAGCTTACAGGCAAAGCGGTTATTTCCCTCGACCACTTTTCCGACTGCTGAAGTTTCGGCGGCAGTCGCCTGCGCGGCAAATGCAACTCCCAGGGCGGCGATGGCCAACCCGAGTATTCCCGGTTTTAATATCATGATGAGTCACTTATCTTGAAGTGGTGGATGTATCAGGCGACCGGCATTTTAGCCGCCAGCAACAGTTAGACGCATCCGGGGGCTGGCTAGTTCCGCGATTTTTGAAGTCCGGCCCGTTGGAGTACAGGCTTTACCCTGTCCTGAATAACGCAGCCTGAAGGCTGGACTCCAACGCTTGACGATCCCCAGAGCACCGGGTAGCCTGACCGCTCGATGGTCCTTTTGGCGGCTCTCTCCTCCCCTTAAACAACGAGGAGCGGTGACACTTCAATCTCACACAGGAGACTCTGCCAGATGACACGTTGCGAATGCACGGCCAAAATCATGGCCGCCAAACAATCCAAAGGACTCACCTTCCAGAACATCGCCACGGCAATCGGCCGGGATCCGGTTTGGACCGCCGCCGCCTTGCATGGACAAGGAGCCTTGGATGCGGCGGAGGCCGGCAAGATCGCCGAATTGCTTGGGCTGGAGCCCGCCGTGGCAGCCCTGCTGCAACAGCGCGACAGTCCCGATCTACCCATGCCGCCGACCGATCCATTGATCTATCGGTTCTACGAAATTGTGCTGGCCTATGGCCCGACCCTGCGGGAAGTGATCCGCGAGGAGTTCGGGGATGGTATTATGAGCGCGATCGATTTTTCGATGAATGTGGAGCGCGTGCCGAATCCCAAGGGAGATCGCGTGCGTGTCACGATGGAAGGAAAGTTTTTGTCGTTTACCAAATGGTAACAGGCCGGGTTCGCCCCAGCCTATTACGCCGTCGCATACTAATCATGCGGAGCCTCTCAAGATGACTCAAGTGCAATGCAGCCAGTGCGGGCGGAGTTTCATCGCTTCGGCCGGCGGTGGGTCCGTGATGTGTCCCGAATGCGGCAAACGGGTCGATCCGATGCTGGCGGGCGCGGTTGTTCCTATGAAGTCCAAAGGGAAGGGGCTGGCGATCGCGTCCTTAGTGCTGGGCATCGTCGGCATCCTCCCTTGCTTTTGTGCGATTCCCAGCCTGTTGGCCACTATCTTTTGGCGCAATAGCGCTGGCCAAAGACACGGCCGCCAAGGGACTGGCCATTGCAGGGCTCGTGCTCGGGGTATTGGGGATTCTAGCAGTGCCCATTAATTTGGCGCTGTTCTTGCCGGCGGTTCAGGCGGGCCGCGAGGCGGCACGACGGGCTTCTTGTACGGTCAAGCTCAAGAATATTGGGGTGGAGATCGCCTCCTACCGGCAGTCGCACAATGGTGACTATCCCCCGACTCTCGACGATCTGTCCTTGCCTGCTGCGTCACTGCAATGTCCTAGCAATGACAGCCTCGGAATGGGGCATGACTATGTCTACGCTCCGCCGGTCGAAAAGGACTCTGACACTGCGATGATTGCTTGCGAAATTTTCGCAAACCATATCAGGGTGCGCAATGTGCTATTTGCCGACGGCCAAGCCAGGTCGATGGGTGATGATGAATTTCAACAGGAACTTGGCAATCCAGAAAACGCCAATCTGCAAACGGCGCTATCCAAGGTTGAAGGGCATGGGCATGGCGAATTTCCGCACAAACTTCCACCAAATCATCGTTGACTCTCGTTACAAGGAGTTCGATCCATGCGATTTCTACTGAAAGTGAACATCCCGAACGACGCTGGCAATGCCGCCGCCCGAGAGGGAAAGCTGGGCACGATCATTCAAAAAATACTCGACGAGCAGAAACCGGAGTCGGTCTACTTCACCGACAACAATGGCCAACGCTGCGGCTTTCTGGTGATCGAGATGAAGGAGGCCTCGCAGATTCCGTCCTTCTGCGAGCCGTGGTTCCAGGCGCTCAATGCCGCCATTGAGTTGCATCCGGTGATGACGCCAGCGGATCTGGCCAAGGCGGCGGATGGAATCAAGCAGGAAGTGAGCCGGTTTGCGACGTAATTAATCGCGAATCATGTATAGGGCTTCTGAATCTCGAAGAATTGTTGAGGTCCATTCGCAATCAGGACCAAGCTATTCAAAAAGTCACGGCCCAATAGGACGTAGGGGCGTGTCGTAACCAGAACCTCCAGTTCAAAGAATTCGGATCCATCAAATGAGCATTCCAACAGATAGGTCGGCATACTCACGTATTTGGAATTGAGAGCGCCTTTAGTTCGTCGTCGAGTAAATGGTTTAAGTGCAAGCTCCTCCTGAAGTCTCAGGGGAATTGCCGTCATGTCTGCGGCGGTATCAATTTTACCTTCGTTTCCGAAAACCTTGAACGAACCAAGTCCACGAAAGTGGAGCGGCAACATTAAGGCTGGCGGTGAGAGTTGCCTGGAGTAAACAAATCTCATTGCTCGATCTCAAGCGACGGCAGGTCTACAAGCGGCTCATCTATTGAGGCATGACCGACAAAAAAAATATCGTCTGGAAAATTCTTCATGAGTCGTCGCACAAGCTGAAATTTGTCCACATCACAATCGACCACCGCCCTCTCATGTATCGCGACGTATTTGTCTCGGTATCGATCGTCTTGCGACAGCGAAGGCCGAAGCTCATCAAATGCAGCCTGCTCCCTAAGCCATGCAGCCATTTCATGGTCTTGCTTGGAAGCCGTGTCCGAATCTGTGAGATTGTTTCTTATCATGTTGATCGCCTCAATGCGGAAACATCACCCTTATTATTATATACTTCCTCTGTTATTTTGCATCCGCCATCGCCGACAATTGCGCCACGGCCCTGGTCTGCTCTTTTTCTAGGAATGCCCGACCCTTCTTGATGTTCACATGGTCCCACGGCAGCCGGTCCCCAAGTTCATAGGGGCGATGCACTAGCGTCTCGGCATCAATGCCGGCTTGCTCGATCGCGGTCCACCAGCGGTCGGCGTTGAACTCCTCCTGCCAACTGTCCATTCGCGATCCGGCCCGCCAGGCGAGTTCGATCGCTTTGGCCATCCGCCGATCGCCGCGGCTGAGTGCCGCTTCCATCAAGCTTGTCTCCACATCATGGCACTTAACGGAGACGGCGCGGATCGTTTTCTTGGATCGCAGATACGCGTGTGCCCAGCGAAAATACTCCCGACGCTGCATGCCGTTCCACTGATACGGCGTATGCGCCTTCGGCACGAAGTTCGAAACGCTGGCGGTCACCTTGGCATAGCGGCCCATTTCCTCGCGGCCGATGGTGGCGATTGTCTCCGCCATTTCCACGATCCCGTCGAGATCCACCGGCCGCTCACCCGGTAGGCCGCACATGAAGTAGAGCTTTACTTTTTGAAAACCGTTGCGGAACGCTTCGCGGCAACCGTCGTACAAGTCCTGGTTGCTGATTTTCTTGCGGATCTGCTCTCGCATGTCGTCCCGGGCAACCTCCGGCGCCAGAGTCAGTCCGTTGCGGCCGCCAGTTTGAATCAGCCGGGCGACCGTCTTGAGTTGATCGTTCACCCGCAGGCTGGGGACTGAGACGTTCACACCTAAGGGGCCAAACACTTCGTACATGCGATTGACGAGTTGCTCGAAGTGAGGATAGTCGCTGGTGGAGAGTGACAACAGTGAAATCTCGTTGAACCCGGTGCTGCGATACGATTCGAGTGCTCCCTGCACGATCGTCTCCACCTGGCGGATCCGCAATGGCCTCTTGATGACCGTGCTTTGGCAAAACCGGCACTGCCAGGGGCAGCCGCGCATAATCTCGATGGCGATCCGATCGTGGACGCATTCGGTGTAGGGGACGACGGGGCGCGTCGGCAGGGGAATGGAATCGAGATCGTCGATCACCGACGGCTCGATTGTCTCCGGCACATCGTTGCGCGTCCGATTGAGCGTGGCGAATCGGCCGTCCGCGTAATACTCCGGCTCATAGAACCGCGGCACGTAGGCAAATGGCAGCGCCGCCGCCAACGTGGCTAGGGCCTCTTCGCGCTGCTGCCGTCCCGCTTCACCCTGGACAAAGCTGCCGTCAGGCCGCCGGGCCGCCGTTCGCAGCCGCAACCATAAATCACAAATTGCCGGCAACGATGGCTCGCCGTCACCCGTCACGGCCACGTCGAAAAACGGCGCGATCGGCTCCGGGTTTTGCGTGCAAGGGCCGCCGGCCACGATCAGCGGATTGGCCATCGTGCGTTCCACGGCATGAAGCGGAACGCCACCCACGTCGAGGATCGTCAAGATATTCGTATACGAAATCTCGTACTGAAGCGAAAAACCCAACACGTCGAAATCGCACAGCGGTGTAAACGACTCGAGGCTGTACAGAGGCAGGCCGGCCTCACGAAGCGCCCCCTCCATGTCGCGCCAGGGTGCGAACACGCGCTCGCAGAGCCAGTCGTCGCGGCGGTTCATCAACGTGTAGAGCACTTGAAGCCCATGGTGGCTCATGCCGATCGAATAGGCGTCCGGAAACGCCAGGCAAAGCCGCCCCGCCACACTGCTGTGGTCCTTCAGTACGGCGTTCAGTTCTCCGCCGATATACTGAGCCGGCGTCTGCATCCGCGGCAGAATCCGCCCCACGATCTGGTCTTTGAGTGTTTGGTTCATGGAGATTCCACGGGGACTGTCCCAAATTTTGGGAACCAAAATTGGGACTGTCCCCCTAGGTAAGCTGCTGAGCTAAATGAAGGAAACCGATCTTATTCGACGCAAAGTCGCAAAGATTCGCAAAGAAGAAAACGAGATTTAGTCAGGTACTCTGCGTGTCTTTGCACCATTGCGTCAAAGTGGTTTGGGATTGCCCATCTGGCCCATCCACAGGGCATTATGTCAAAATAGACGGTTTCGAGAAAGCCAAGAACCCCGTGGGTGGACATTCCTGTCTGCCTGAAGCAGGCTAAAGCCTGTACTCCAACCTAACTCTAAAGCATGTTTGTCACCGTCGCCAAAGTAGGTTCCATCCCGCCCGACCAAGGGATTACATGCACAGTCGGCGATCGGCTGGTGGCCGTGTTTCACGTCGATGGCAAATACTTTGCCATCGACGATCTCTGCCCGCACATGGGTGCCTCGCTCAGCGCTGGCCACGTCGAGAACGGAATGGTCACCTGCCCCTGGCATGCCTGGCGGTTCAGGGTGTGCGACGGCACTTGGTGCGACAATCCACGCATTAAGACCGATGCGTTTGAAGTCCGCGTGGTGGGGGATGAGATTCAGGTGAAAGTTTCTGATTGAGAGCGTTGGAGTACAGCCTTTAGGCTGCACTGCGGAAGCAGGTTGAAGCCTGGACTCCAACAAGATCACACCTCGATCACCCCGCCCGGCTCGACCACGACGGGCTCGGCGCTGGTCTCGGCTCGCACGCGGGCGGCCCAGACTGCTGCGTCTTGCGCGATCGGCGGCCAAGTATTGTAATGGGCTGGCGCCACGCGGCTGGGTATGATCATGCGAATCGCTTCCAGCGAATCATCGGGGCCCATCGTGTAGCGATCACCGATCGGCAGCACGGCCAGATCGATCTTGCGGCTGCTCAGCAACTGCATGTCGGCAGAGAGCGCCGTATCGCAAGCAAAATAGATCGTCTTTCCGTCCGCTTCGATCACGAATCCTCCCGCACTCCCTCCATACGTCCCATCCGGCAACACACTGCTATGCACGGCCGGAGTGAGTGTCACTCGCCCCAGCGGAAGGTTGATGCCGCCACCAAGGTTCATCGGCTCGGTACGCTCGACACCCTGCTTGCTGGCCCACTCGCAGATTTCAAAGTTGGCCACCACCACGGCCTTGGTCCGTTTGGCGATCGAAATCAGATCGGCCACATGATCGAAATGGCCGTGGGAGACGAGGATCACATCGATATTGTAGATCTCGGCCGCCTTGCATGGGGCGGTGGGAGAATCGTCGAGAAACGGATCGAGCAGTGCCGTTTGCTTTTCCGTTTTGATAATCCAGCAGCCGTGACCGAGCCAGGTGAGTTGGGGCATGGGGGTTTAGGACTCCTATAGTCCAGGTATTGTCGGAGAACAGCCAAACCATGTCGAAAACAATTCGTGTTGAATCCGGTTTGTAATTGGCGGGATCGCGATATCCAGCAGAGGAACCAGTAGCATAAGTACCACGGAGAGTTGCATTACCAAAATTCGCCACGGACGATGAAGCAGCCATCCCTTCGCAGCCGTCAATGCTGCTATTGCACTCAATTGTAACAGGGCCGGAGCGCCGAACGCGGTGAACGTATATCTTAAAGTGAATTCCCGCCAATAGCCGTGTTCAACACCTGCCTCTACAACCTGGAAGCCGTGCTTCATGAAGAAATAATAACTCGGCAACAGGGCTACCATTGCCAGCCCGGCGCAAACGATGGCGCCTCCCCAAGAGGACAGGGGCTTAAGCTGGTCTTCGGTAGTAAGGGCACGCCGAGTAGCCCGTACAAAGCTGATCACACATGTCAAGCCAAACGCAATGGTCGCAAATGTTAGCGTGACCGCCAACAAGTCAGCTACGAATGCGGGCCAACGCATCGTCCACTGGTATGCCTCCGTTCTCGTCAGCAACTTGCCGGGCTCAATGGTGAAAAGTCGTCCATCGTCGTCCAATAACGCGCACTGATAGGTAAATGGCCATCCGCGCTCCAATTCCCAATATTGACGGTTCACGGCTTGTGGCCAATTGTGTATATAACGTCCGCTTTCGATTTCTCTTTTCTGATGCGTCCACGTTAGAACCACGAAACTCACCGCAATGGCGGACGTAAAGATGATTAGCATGCGCAAGCTGAACTGCGGTCGATACCAGCGGCGCAGGGATCGTGGCGCGCTCGGGACAGGATTGAGAGCAAATGATTTCTGTTGCGGCTGCATGCGATCAGAATACCGCGCCGCGCAAAAATCGGCTAGCATTGGGTCAAGTCTTCCGAGACTTCGCCTCAAGTTGTCTGCCGCTTTGCCGAGTGGAAGCTAGGTTCCAGGCAGCGGCCAGCCACGGTTGACCAACGGTGGCCTAACGCGCCCCGCTCCCTTTTCGCTTGCTTACACACCCGCCCCAACGGGCATTCCCAGCAGTTCTCTACTGGGTGTGATCGTATCGCCGTCGTGGTGATACGTCAGATTGCGGCCGGCGGCTTTGGCGCTGTAGAGGGCCGCGTCGGCTCGGGAGAGCAGGCTCTGGGGATCGTCCGATTCCCTTGCCGAGGCCACACCACCGCTGATGGTCAACTCCAGTTTGGCGTGGACCACTTCCCGCAGCCGGTCGGCGAAGATGCAGGCCCCGCACAGCGGAGTGTTGGGCATGACCACCACAAACTCTTCGCCGCCGTAGCGGAACACGATGTCCGTCTCTCGGATCGTATCGTCGATCAGCCGGGCCACGTCCTTCAGCGCTTGATCGCCGAACAAATGCCCATGCTCGTCGTTGACCTTCTTGAAATGATCGATGTCAAAAATGGCCAGCGAGAACGGCTGCTCATAACGCGATTGCATGGCGACCATCGATTCCAGCGTCTCGTCCAATGCCCGGCGATTGCTCACGCCGGTCAGCGCGTCGGTGCGGACTTCCGTGAAGGTCATCAGATGGTTGGTCTGTTGACGGATCTCGTCATAGGCGCTGGAAATCTGCGACGCCAGTCGCAGCGTGGGGCGGAGCATCTCCTCCGCTTCCTTGCACATATCCTGCCACGAGGCGTCCTCGCGCTTCGTGCCGATGTTGGTAATCCGCTCCTTGAATCGCTCGATGCTCGAATGGTGCGAGGCCAAGTCGCGCCGCAACAGTTCGGCAATCTTTTCCAGCTCCTTCGCCACGGCCTTGGCCCGCTTCAATTCGCGCCGTGCCGTGCTGTTGTCCTCGAGGACGGCCGTTCGGCGGCGGCTGAACAAGTACCCTACCACGCAGATCACACCCAGGGCTACCGGGGCGGGCAAATTAATCGACCATAAATCGATCCAAGCGAAAGTCAAGTAATCCACGTGAAGCCTCAAGATACTGAGTTGATTGTTAATAATTCGAGCGCGAGCCAAAACCCTTCAGGCAAAACGCCCCCACCGCCACGACGACCAGTAGCACAAGCAGCCACTGCGACATGTTGAGCGATTCTGCCCAGCGGAGGGCGGCGTTGGACACGTGATTCCATGTACTGGACATGCTGGACTCCCGTATTTATGCCCCCTGCCATGCTTCTGACGCACCGTGTCCGTCATACCAGGACGCAGTGCTGGTCACTTTCATGCCGAGTGCGAAAATATCGCGATCTGTGCTATCTGATCCACTGCGCCCTAATCTCTATGGACAAATGTAGGTCAAATTCCAACGCAGCAAGCCGCGAGGACCGGGAGCGTCACAATCGACACAACCGTTAGTCAGCTCATTGCGAGTTGGAAGGCGGGACGGGGCGTAGGCCCGCAGAGGAATGGCCGCAAAGGGTTTGGGAGAGCATCACCCGAAAGCTCATTTCTTCAGGCTACGGGCATTCTCGACTCGGTTCGAATTCAGCCTGCGCCCTACCCTTGCTTGGATGGCCCGGGCAACGCTATAATTTCCTCTCCCCGAAGCACGGGGCCGTAGCTCAATTGGTTAGAGTACCGGACTGTCGATCCGGTGGTTGCGGGTTCGAGCCCCGTCGGCCTCGCTTGTGATAAAGTCCTGCAACTTTCCAGTTGCAGGACTTTTTTTTGTGGAAGTTGGTGTTGAGGCTGCGGACTGAATTGCCGGCTAATTCTAGGACTCCAACACTCGGCAGACCCATTCTTGGATCAAAGTCGCATGCAGGTCAGGTCTTCTTGGTCCTCGGCCGCCTGGTTTTTTTCGCCGGCGGAAACTTGAACCCTGCCTTTTCGGCCCGTTTTTTGATCAGCGAGATCCACTGACGGGTCACATTGTATTTGTCCGACAAGGCCTGCTGCCTTTGCCCATTCAATAGGTCGGCCATGATCTTGAGCGTCACTCCGCTGACACGGGGTTCCTTGTATCCCGCCCGCTTCACAAGCACGCCATGTTCTTTGCAGCACCCGTTGCGCACATAGAACTCCGTGACCCGATACTTTTTGGCGACCGCCCGAAGGTCACCCGTTTTGCGGACCTCCTCGGCAATGACCTTGCGATATTCATAGCGATCCGCATGTTTGGGCTGAATCCCTTCCTGCCGCAAACTGGAATGTATTTCGGCTTCCGTCGTTTTCATTTCCTTGGCAACCGCTACGACGCTGGGATACTTCTTATAAGCCTTCACGATTTGTCTGCGTCGCGCCTTTTGCCGGCGAAGTTCTCGGGGATCGTCTGCGGATAAGGCTGTGGTCTTCGACATGGGTATGCTCAGAGGGATGCGATTATTGGCGGTGGTTATGGTTGGCTTGGGTTATTATCATAATCTGGTGATGGTGATTGTGCGAACCGTCCAGCCTCCTTCCGCGACGGTCCCGGGAGCTTCCATGCGAAAATTCCTGCTTTGTCTTGCTATTTGGCTTGTCGCGGCAACTCTGCCGAACCCCTCTCCGGGAGCCGATTTAAGTTCGCTGAACTTTGTGGAACGATCCCGGAAGCCGGTCGAGGGAGACCTGGGGTCGTATTGCGTCGTGGAAAATCCGGTGATGTGGGATCCGGCCAAAACAGCCCTAGTCATCTGCGATATGTGGGATCTGCACCATTGCAAAGGAGCCACTTCGCGAGTAGCTGAGATGGCGCCGCGTGTGAATGAAGTTGCCAACAAGCTGCGCGACCGGGGCGTGTTGATCATCCACTGTCCCAGCAGCACGCTGGGATACTACAAAAACCATCCAGGGCGGAAACTCGCCCAGGCAGCGCCACCCGTGCAGACCAAGATTCCGCTCAAGGGGTGGTGCTCGCTGGACCGCGAACGCGAGGGCGCGCTCCCCATCGACGATTCCGATGGCGGATGTGATACGCCCTCGGCCGAGCAGACGCCGTATAGCGCCGAACTCAAGGCTCAAGGACGCAATCCTGGCGCTCCATGGATGCGACAGATTGCCACGATCAAGATTAAGGATGGCGACGCGATTACCGATAACGCCGAGGCCTTTTATCTCATGAAGCAGCGCGGCATTACTCATGTGATCGTTTTGGGCGTTCACACGAACATGTGCGTGTTGGGGCGGCCGTTTTCGATCCGGCAACTTGTCATGCAGGGACAGCATGTGACCTTGATGCGCGATTTGACGGACACCATGTACAATCCGGCCAAAGCGCCTTTCGTCAGCCACTTCACCGGCACCGATCTGGTCGTCGAGCACATTGAGAAACACTGGTGTTCCACGATCACGTCGGATCAGGTGCTCGGTGGCAAGCCATTGCGTTTTGCAGCCGATCGGCGCAAACGGATGGTGTTGCTCTTGGCGGAGGAAGAATATCGCACTACCGCCACCGTCCCGGAGTTTGCTCTGGCGATGCTGGGCCGGGATTTCAAGATCGACGCCGTTCTGTGGGACAAGCATGGCTCGCAAACGCTGGTCGGGTTGGCCGACTTGGACGACGCCGACATCGTGTTGATGAGCGTCTGGCGTCGGACGCTACCCAGGGAGCAACTCGACAAAATTCGGAAGTATCTGGCCGCCGGTAAACCGCTGGTAGCAATTCGCACTTCCAGCCACGGCTTCAGTAGTCGAGACGGGCAAGCGCCTCCTGGTTCCGATCAATGGCCCGATTTCGATCGCACGGTGTTGGGAGGGCACTACCGGGGGCATCATGGCAATCATGCGCAGGACGAGGCTACCACCAGCTATGTGTGGATTCCCTCCGGAAACGAATCGCACCCGATTCTAAAGGGCATTGCCCCGCGCGAGCGGCGCACTGCTTCCTGGCTCTATAAAATGTCGCCGCTGGCGCCGACGGCCAAGGCGTTGATGATGGGGCGCGTGGGCAATCGGTTGCCGCAAGAACCGGTGGCCTGGACGAACGTCTCGCCGGGCGGAGGACGCATTTTCTATACATCCCTTGGCCACCCGGAGGAGTTTAAGGACGAGGTGTTCCGCCGCCTGCTGCGGAACGCCACCTACTGGGCCGTTGATCTTCCCATGCCAAGTACGGCCCGCTAGTAGGCTCCTTCTGCCGGAAGGTTGGAGTACAGTCTTCAGGCAGCTTTGAGCTTCGGAAGCAGGCTAAAGCCTGTACTCCAACGTGAAGCAGGCTAAAGCCTGAACTTCAACGCCAGCCCACGCCCCCGGCGCGCCGGGACTTGCAGCCGGCAGGCGAGGGCTACTTTGTGGTGCCCAGTCACTCTAACTAGCATGGAGAGTACCATGCAACTGACTATTATTCTGGCCCTGCTTGGCGCGTTGGTGGCCGCCCAGTCGGCCCCCACCGAATCGCTTCCGGACACTGCCGAACGCGCCTTGCTCTGCGGGCTACTCCTGGGGCTGTTAGTGATTGCCGCGCGGATCATTGCGGCCGCGACCGTCGCTGGCTTGCAGGCAGACTACGGTCTCGACGCCGCTTGGCCGATTCGCTATCGCCGACTTCGCCAGATCCACGCCATGACTTGGGGGCTGGCCATTGTAGCTATTTACTTCGGCCTGGGGTGGCCGCAACTGGTGCGCGAAAACTGGCATCTCAAAGAAGCATTTCTGCTGGACGAATTGTTGATACTGCTGCCCGTGGTCCTGTCGCTGTTTCTGTCCTGGTGGGCCATGGGTGTGGCCGATCAAGCACTTGAAAGTCGCCGTGCCCTGGAAGTTGGCCGGATGCCTCGGACTGTGGGAGGGTTCAGGCCCACCTTGCTTCTGGCCAGGCATCTGCTGGCTCCTGTGTTGGTTCCGCTGCTAGTGGTCGTTACTGCCCAGGATCTGGTGTCCCGCTATGCCACCGGATCCAGCCTGTCCACTGTCAATTTGTTGCTGACGTTGCCGCTGTTGCTCGTCGTGGTCGTTGGATTTCCTTGGGCATTGCGTTACTTGTGGCGTACCGATCCGCTTCCCGCCGGGCCACTTCGCGATCGTCTGCATCAGGTTCAGCAACGACTGGGCGTGCGCCCGCGCGAAATCCTGGTTTGGCACACCGATGGCTCGATTTGCAATGCGGTTGTGGTGGGTATCGTTCCGCGCTTTCGTTATGTTCTGCTCAGTGATGCGCTCCTTGAGCGGATGCCTCCGGAGCAGATTGCGGCCGTCTACGCCCACGAACTGGGACACGCCCGGCATGGGCATATGTTCTTGCGACTGCTGGCGGTCGTATTGCCGGTTGTCTTGTGGCGCGCCATGGCCGAGACATTTCCCACGGCCTGGGCCGCTGCGTCAGATGCACTCCTGGCTTACGGGCTGAATCTACCGGCGCAGACTGCCCTGTTGACGCTGGTCATCGCCGCCGGATATGCAGCTACCGTTTTTTCCTGGTACTGCCGCGTATTGGAGCGCGAGGCGGACCTCTGCGGCTGCCAGGGCGTGGAGGATGCGCGGCATTTCACTTCAGCCCTCCGCACTCTGTCTGCTCTAACGCAAACCCCACAGCAAGCGGCCAAAGCCAGTTGGCTACACCCTGCCTTGATGGATCGCATTGCGTTCGTGCAACACATGGTTGAGCATCCCGATGAGCGGGCTCGTTTTGGCCGTCGAATGCGTCGGCTCTCATGGTTACTGCTAGCAATGGTGGCGGCATTGACCCTTTGGCCGCTCGTTTAACAGCACAACCCCTACATTCCTTCGCGTTGCCGCCATTTGCCGAGGTCGGCCATTTTATCTAACAGGAAATGTTTGGCTTCCAGGTTCTGGCGGTCGATATTCCTTCTGCAACGCCCCCACGGTGGCTTTTTAAGAAAGCCTCATGCGGGGCGGCTCCTGGCGCCGATATTGGCCCAGCGACACGCCCTGACTTTTGCACACCTTGGCCCCACCATGACGCAAATATTGGAAGTTCACGCCGCAGAACCGTCTGAATTGCACCACCGCGTGTCGAAGGCTTTGGCCCGCAACCCCTACCTCAATCGCCGCCGAGTCCACGCTCAAGCCGACAACGGCCGTGTCCGCCTGGAAGGGGTGGTTACCTCCTACTATCAAAAGCAGATGGCACAGGAGATGTTGCGGAACGTCGAGGGAATTGACGAGATCGACAACCGCATTGAAGTGACGTGGTTGTAATAGTTGGAGTCCAGGCTTGAGCCTGCTTTTCCCAACACACGCACTTTCGAGAAGCAGCCTGAAGGCTGTACTCCAACGCGCTCACCGTGGCCGGACGGGCGTTCCGCGAATGGCGTCATCCAGGCAGTCGTAGTGCGGAAATCGGGTGTGCAACCCTGCCATGTGCAGCACTTGTTCGTTGGAGGGCGTCAGCCCGCACAACCGAATGATGCCGCCGTTGTTGTGGACTCGCTTGTGGAGCAGAACCAGTTGTCCCAATAGGTGGGAACTGAGAAATGTCACCTGATCCATCTTCAGGATCAGTCGATCGACCATGTGTTGTTGAACGATGGCCCACAAGTCTTCAGCTAGTGGCGCGATCTCTCCGCCGGAAGATGTGTAGGCCAGTCCAGCCTCTTGCGGGGGCGCGAGACTTACGAAGACCCAACCTGGTCCTCGCTCCACGTCCAATCCCCATCCATGCACTTGCGTGGTTGTCATTTTTGGTTCCGCCTGGTGCGCTATGCCGTTTGCCTGACCGGCTGCCTAAGAACACCACCTTCGACTATTCATCTTAAGGGACTGGCCCCGCTGGGCAAGAGCAAATTGCAAGGTTGTCTCGTTCAGCCTCATATTCTGTCACGCATAGGCAGGCAGAAATGTCCACTCTACCTTTCTATCCCCAGGTCTTACCCCCTTGATTGCCCTGCCGTGGATTGTGGTAAACTGGCGGGTTCTGCATAGGTCGTTAGCGTGCTATCAACCCTTGCCGATCCATCAACACCAATTCACCTCATTTTTTTTTCGGAAGGACATAAGCCATGGGACGTGCTGGAGCAGTGACATTCAAGGGTAATCCGTTGACGTTGGCGGGCGAGGCCGTGAAAGTAGGCCAGCCGGCCCCTTCCTTTACGCTCCATGCCTTTGAGGGTGGCGGCCTGAAGACCATCACACTGGCCGATGTGAAGGGGAAACCCACGTTTATCAGCGTAGTTCCCTCGCTCGACACCCCGGTCTGCCAGACCCAGACCAAGAAGTTCTCTCAGGAACTGTCTGCGATGGGGGACCAGATCAACGCTTTGACGGTCAGCCTTGATCTGCCGTTCGCCATGAATCGGTTCTGCGGCGCAGAGAACATCAAGAACCTCCGCTCGGCCAGCGACTATCAAGACCGCAACTTCGGCCAGAGCTGGGGCATGCTCATCGAGGAGTTGAAGATCCTGGCCCGTGGCGTGTTTGTGCTGGATAAGGACGGCAAGGTGGTCTACGCCGAGCAAGTGAAGGAAGTCGCCTCGGAGCCGGACTATGATAAAGCTCTGGCGGCGCTGAAGGGTCTGCTGTAAAAGGCCTGGGTTTTTGCCTCGACATTTTTGGCAATTCAAGTTCTCTCAATCTCCTCGGGCGGGTGTTCGCATTTCCGAACACCCGCCTTTACTCCATGGGGGCATTTATGTCCAACTCGCCCGATCCGTATCGTTCGCTCGCGCCCTCAACTGCAACCGCGTCCAGCACCAGCGGCAAGGCCATCGCCAGTCTGGTGTTGGGCCTCGGTTCTCTGGTTTGCTCGATTGTCACGGCCATACCCGGCTTGATTTTCGGCATCATGAGCTTGGGGGACATCAGTCGCAGTGAAGGGCGCGTTTCGGGACGCGGCATGGCCATCACAGGGATTGTGTTGTCGGTCGCTTTGCCGCTGCTCAACATCATCTGTCTGCTGATCGCCCTGTTGGTTCCTGCCGTAGGAGCGGCGCGTCAGGCCGCGCGGCGGGCTCAGTCTGCAAATAATCTGCGACAAATCACGATGGCCGCACATCAGTATGAGTCTCAAAACCGGAGATTACCGGCGGTGGCCGACGACTCGCAGGGTGCGCCCGTCAGTTGGCGGGTGGACATTCTGCCGTTCATGGAGCAAATTTCGCTTTATAAGCTGTACGATAAAACTCAGCCTTGGAACAGCGAAAAAAATCGAACCGTGAGCGATCGTCACATGCCGTTGTATAGTTCCCCCGAAGAGCGGGCTTTGAACAATACACACTATCTGGCGGTCATGGGCCCCGGCACGGCTTTTGAAGGGAACAAGCCGATTGAACTTCAGCGATTCGGATCTATCTCGCAGACGATTCTCTATGTCGAGGCGGACGCCGCCGTCCCCTGGGCCGAGCCCAAAGATTACAACTACAATCCCGCGGATCCCGCGGCGGGTCTGGGCGGATTACGGCCCAGTGGATTTATGGCTGCGATGGGAGATGGCAGTATACGGACGATTCCGGCTGACACCGATCCGGCCGTGTTACGCGCCCTGATGAGCCGCGATGGAGATGACAATCAAGGCGTCGATAGTGCTCTCGATCAATAGTCGCCAATTGTGCGTTGACGTTAGTTCGAGACGGTTTGGGGCGGCTATCAATCTCTGGCACGAGCAGAGAGACACGCTTTCCTGCCGCCAGATCGGCCGCCGTTCCCGCGTTGGGCAGATGCGGCTATAATGAGTTCTGTCGTCCGGCGAGGCACCCCCCTGCCCTGCCATCGGGCTCTGACGACGACAATTCGATTTCTGCCCACGATCCCACCATCGACGCCCCACCTGTTTCGAGGTTCCACCGCGCATGGCTGTGCTGCTGCACATTAAAAACGCTTACAAAAGCTACGGCGACCAGGTGCTTTTGGACGGGGCGGAAGCGGTGCTCACCGAGGACGTGAAGGTCGGCTTCATCGGCCGCAACGGCGCCGGCAAGAGTACGCTGCTGCGCGTGCTGCTGGGAGATGAGGAACTCGATAAGGGGGAAGTGATCCGCCATTCCAAGTTCCGTCCTGGCTATCTGCGGCAGCACGATCCGTTCCAGCCGGGTGAGACGGCCATGGAATTTCTGCTGCGCGACAGTGGCCAGCCCGACTGGAAATGCGGCGAAGTGGCGGGCGAGTTCGAACTCAAAGGGGCCTATCTCGACGGCCCGGTTTCCAAGCTCTCCGGCGGCTGGCAGACGCGCGTCAAGCTGGCGGCCCTGCTGTTGCACGAGCCAAACCTGCTGCTGTTGGACGAGCCGACGAACTTCTTGGATCTGCGAACGCAGATCGTGCTGGAGCATTTTCTCCGCAACCACCGCGGCGCCTGCTTGATTGTGTCGCACGACCGGGCCTTTCTGGCGGCCACCTGCAGCCACACACTCGACCTGTCGCGCGGCAAGCTGACGATGTTCCCGGGCAAGATCGATGCTTTCCTCGAATTTCAATCAGAACGCCTGGAACACGACCAGCGCGTCAACGCCTCGGTGATGGCCAAACGCCGCCACCTGGAAGAGTTTATCGCCAAGAACCGAGCCAGGGCGAGCACGGCCACGCGGGCCAAATCAAAAAGCAAGCAGCTTGAGAAACTGGAAACCGTCGAAATTGCCGCCGACGAGCCGACGGCCAACATCCGCGCGCCGATCGTCGAGCCGCGCAAAGGTGCGGCTTTGCGCTGCGAAGGGCTGGCGATCGGTTACCCGGACCACACGGTGGCCGGTGATATCGAACTGGAGATCACGCACGGCTCCCGCGCGGCCGTGGTGGGAGACAACGGCCAGGGTAAGACCACGTTCCTGCGCACGATTGTCGATTCGTTGCCGGCAATCAAAGGGGACGTCCGTTGGGGCTATGGCTGCCAGATTGGCATCTATGCGCAGCATGTTTACACGAGCCTCAATGAAAAGCAGACGGTGCTCGACTATCTGGAATACAACGCCGCGCCGGGAACGAAGACGCAGCAGATTCTGGACGTGGCCGGAGCGCTCTTGTTCCGCGGCGACCATGTGAAGAAAAAAGTCTCGGTCCTTTCCGGTGGCGAGCGGGCCAGGCTCTGCATGGCAGGCCTGCTGCTCAGTCAATACAACATCCTGATCCTCGATGAGCCAGGCAACCATCTCGACGTCGATACCGTCGAGGCTCTCGCCCAAGCGTTGATCGACTACCAGGGTACGGTGATCTTCACCAGCCACGACCGGCACTTCATGAAGCGCGTGGCCACATGCATCGTGGAAGTTCGCGACGGCCATGTGACGAACTATCGGGGCGATTACGAAGCCTATCTCTATTCGGTCAACAAAGAAATCGAAGACGGGGAGCGAGAGTTAGCCACAAGGCTCTCGAAGGCGCCTCCCGTCAAAGGGAAGCCGCCCAAAGCTCCGCCGAAGCCCCCCCAGCGCAGCGAGCGCGAAGTTCGCAAAGAGATGACGAACCTCGAACGCACGATCAGCCGCACCGATGAGCAAAAGCGGGCGATCAACGATCAACTGCTGCAAGCGACCGATCCGACCGAAGCGATGCGCCTGCACAACGAGGTCACAGCCCTAGCGGCACAAATCGCCGAAGCCGAAGAACGCTGGTGCCAGTTGCAAGCCGAGCTGGACGAAGCCCCATAGTATCCATCACGCTCCGCGTGATGATTTTCTCATACAACGGGAATGTGGGTGGCTGGGACGAGGTGAAGTACCCGAATTGCTCGCCCCATGCCCGCGAAGGAGACTGAGGCGAACGCCAATGCCTTCATGCCCA
>JAIOPX010000331.1 GCA_021413705.1 Planctomycetota bacterium
CTATACGGTCTGCAAGCCGGTTTACGAGACCAAGTCTCGCGAGATCTGCTACACGGTCTGCAAGCCTGTCTACGAGACAAAGACCAAGACCTACTGCTACACGGTCTGCAAGCCGGTCTACGAGACGAAGACCAAGACCTATTGCTATACGGTCTGCAAGCCGGTCTACGAAACGAAGACCAAGACCTACTGCTACACGGTCTGCAAGCCGGTCTACGAGACGAAGACCAAGACCACCTGCTACACGGTCTGCAAGCCGGTCTATGAAACGAAGACTCGCGACATTTGCTACACCGTCTGCAAGCCGGTCTACGAGACGAAGACCCGCTGCTACACGGTCTGCAAGCCTGTCTACGAGACGAAGACCAAGACCTATTGCTACACGGTCTGCAAGCCGGTCTACGAAACGAAGACCAAGCAGATCTGCTACACGGTCTGCAAGCCAGTCTACGAGACGAAGACCAAGACCTACTGCTACACCGTCTGCAAGCCGGTCTATGAGACCCGCGAGCGGGAGTGCTGCTACACGGTCTGCAAGCCGGTTCACTACACGAAGGTTGTGAAGGAATGCTGCGGCCGTTGGGAAACCCAGGTCAGCGAATGCCCTGGTCCCGTGGTCTGCAAGTGCGTGCAAGAACCGGGATGCTGGACATGGGATCCCTGCTGCTGCCGTTGCTGCTACAAGCCCGGCGCGTGCAAGCAGGTGAAGATCCAATGCCCGCCGGTGAAGACCTGCAAGAAGGTTTGGGTGCCGGAAGTGCGTGAGAAGACGATCAACTGCGTGAAGTATGTTCACGAAACGGTCGTCAAGAAGGTTCCCTACACCTGCTGCAAGATGGTCGCTGAACAGAAGACCAAGACTTGCACCTACCAGGTTTGCCATATGGTGCCCGAGCAACGTGTGAAGACCTGCACTTACCAGGTCTGCCGCATGGTGCCTGAGCAGAAGACGAAGACCTGCACCTACACCGTTTGCAAGATGGTTCCTGAGACGAAGACCTGCACCTACCAGGTCTGCCGCATGGTTCCTGAGCAACGGGTGAAGAAGTGCAGCTACACGGTCTGCCACATGGTTCCTGAGCAGAAGACCAAGACTTGCACGTACACGGTCTGCCGGATGGTTCCGGAACAGAAGACCAAGACCTGCACGTACACGGTCTGCCACATGGTGCCTGAGCAGAAGACGAAGACCTGCACCTACACGGTCTGCCACATGGTGAAGGAATGCCAC
>JAIOPX010000081.1 GCA_021413705.1 Planctomycetota bacterium
CAAGGTACTTCAGCCCTTGAATGTCGCGCTCCCGCAACGGACTGCGTTTCGTCGCCACTGCATTGCTCCTGTCAACTTGGCAGTCGCCAAACTAACAGAATGCCATGCGCAAATCCCGTGCCGAACATGCGTGGCCACCCCTCATTTTATCAGCCGCCTGGCGCTAGCCACCGGCCCGTTTTTGTGAGCGGAAATTATCTTCAGAATTTCGAGCAGAAAAATCAGCCACCCACCAGTATGAAACGGTCCTGCTATGCAACGGCCTCCCGAACATAGCGCTCCCACGACCTAAAGCCTCGACTCCAAAGATAAGCCAAAAAAACCTTCGGTCGATAACGCAAGATGTGTCGATCACTCACCCCCCGAAAGGGACCCTGACTTGAAATCAGGTGTCCCGCAATTGGTTGTGGGCTCGAAGGGGAATCCGCTGACCATCGATTGGGCCGATGCCAATGGCAATTCCCCTTTTCAGGATACGCCAACTCGATGTTCAGATCTACGTAATTCGAGTGCGACACTGAATGGAACCATTTGCGCCCGTTGCGTTTAGGGCGCTTGTCGGTCCACAGCTAATTGGTTACTCTACAGCGCGGAATCGAGTGCGGCTGCCCCGCAGAACTTGCCGCGCAGAGATAAAATGGGAGACAGAAGTCGAGTGGGTCATAAATGGCACTTCCCTTAGCAGAAGGAGCGATCTATCGGATCACGCGCATCGGCAATGTGCCGTGGATTCTGGGCAATGGAGTTCACTCGCGCAACTCGCCCCAACACGATCCGAACTTCCGAGAGATCGGTAATTCTGACCTAATCGGAAAGCGCAACACAAAGGAAATACCGATCGCGCCGGGCGGCACGCTGAGTGACTACGTGCCGTTTTACTTCACTCCGCATTCGCCGATGCTGTTGAACATTAAGACGGGGCGAAACGTTCCACAAAGACCAATGTCCGAAATCGTGATTCTAGTATCGTCTTTGCAGAAGCTTGTCGAATGCGGAGTGCCATTCGTTTTTTCGGACCGGCATGCGTATGTGGCCGCGGCTCAGTTCAGCTCTGATATGAACGACTTGACGAATATCGATTGGGCGATTCTCCACGCCAGAGATTTCAAGCATGATCTGAACAATCCAGGTAAGGTTGAGCGCTATCAGGCGGAAGCCTTAGTCCACAAATCGGTGCCACTGAATGCACTTCTTGGTATCGCATGTCACGGTGTAACGCAAGAGAATGAACTCAACGGATTATTGGCGACGCACTCGGTAACCCTACCGGTCAGAGTTAAACCAGGATGGTATTTCTGATGATCGACTTCACAAAGGGCAATATGTTCGATTCCCCCGCCGAAGCACTCGTGAACACTGTCAACGAGGTCGGAGTGATGGGGAAAGGAATCGCATTGATGTTTCGCGAATCCTTTCCTGCCAACACACGGGCCTACGAAGCGGCATGCAAGAGGGATGAAGTGAAGGTCGGTCATATGTTCGTGACTGAAACTGGAAATCTAATGCCGCCGAAGTGGATCATAAATTTCCCAACCAAGAGGCATTGGCGCAACCCATCCAAAATGGAGTGGATTCGAGAGGGTTTACAGGATTTGGTTCGTGTAATTCAAGAGAAAAGAATAAGTTCGATTGCGATTCCACCATTGGGTTGCGGCAATGGCGGGCTGGAATGGTTACACGTCAAACGTGAAATCGAAGCGGCCATGTCGGACATTCCCGACGTCAGCGTAACCGTCTACGCTCCGACTGATGAATATCAAAATGCACCAAAACGGTCTGGTGTTGATGAACTCACTCCGGCCCGCGCTCTTATCGCAGAATTAGTTCGTCGCTACGCAGTACTTGGGCTTGAGTGCACAAACTTAGAAGTGCAGAAGCTCGCTTGGTTTCTACATCGCACAATCGAACGGCTTAAGCTTCCTGATCCCTTCAAGGTTATTTTCGCAGCAAATAAGTACGGCCCATATGCAGATCAACTTCGGCATTTGTTGAATGGCTTGGATGGAAGTTATTTGCACTGCGAGAAGCGATTGGCGGACGCTGGTCCGCTCGACTTAATTTGGTTTGAGAATGAAAAGCGAGATCGCATTGCATCGTATTTAAGTAATGAACCTGCGTCGATCTATGCGGAAGCTCTAGAAAGGACAGCGGCCACCATCGACGGTTTTGAATCGCCTTTAGGCATGGAACTCTTAGCTACGGTCGATTGGTTGCTCACCGAAGTTAAATGTACACCCGATGTCGCATCTCTAAAGACAGCGATAAAAGACTGGCCGGGCGGTAAAGCCGCCGCACGCCGGAAGCAGAAGATATTCGATGACCGACTTCTTGCACTCGCGGTAAAGCGACTTGTGCCTGTGATCGACGCGCCTCCAACCTGATTCGGATCCCAGATAGGGGACATCCATCCAATAACAGGGAACAGCGAAACGTCACTAGGATTATTTTAGCCCTCTTTTCGCCTGACGTCGTGGGAAGCCAGGGACCATTCATCCGGTAAATGGCATCCGCCAAATGGCTGTCATCCTCCGCCATGCACATCGTGGGCAGAACGTGGTGAAGCTCGGAAAGCCAGCTCAGCAACCACGATCATGCTTCAGTGCGCGTTAATCGGCGACAACCTCAGGGCCGATGAATACCACCTCAACACCCACTCGTTTTTGATCCAACAGCAATTCAAGTATCGGGTAGCGCCCATCCCCCATCCCCGAAACGGCGACGGGCATGGTCGCGATGTCATTGCCGCCGAGTTGAACTATGCCAAACTCGTCGATGGCGCCCAAATCAGCAACCATCTTCTCGCCCGCAGCAATATCCATGTTTTCTCCGGCCTCTTCCAATACGACTGGATCAAATACGCCGACCTGTGCAAAATCAACTCCCACGTCCGCGAGCTGAAGGCCGAGAGACGATGGCTCCTCTAAAATCGCCCTTAATCGCGATATGCGCGGATTGTCGTGATAGGCGATTCTTTTCACCATAACTCGATACATGCCACGTTCGACGTCGAACGTCGGTGACGGGGGGTGATCGCAGAAGAACATGGGATCAGAGACGCGGAGCTTTCCGCTAACGATGCGCAAGGTTGCGAACTCGATCCAATCGGATTCATGGCCCTTGGGAAGGCGTTGATGCAGCTCGCGCTGGGTAGTAATCACAAAACCTTTCTTGGCATCCGCGTTGCCACGAGAGACAGCCCTCGACTTGCGTTTTGCATTGGTCGTTTTCTTCCTCGTGGCCTTGGTATTGTCAGCGCGAGTCTTACCCTTGGACTTCGCTGGAGCGGTCTTTCGCGGCTGGGGCTTTTTCTTGGCCATGATCGCCTGCTCCTAAGGTGCGCTAGGTGTTATGGTCAACCAATAGTAACAACACGAGTTCCTGACACAACACAATCCGATAGGGGGACATCCATCGAAAAACAGGGAACAGCGAGGCGTCACCTGGATTATTTCAGCCCTCTTTTCGCTCGACCGCGTGGAAAGCCAGGGAGCATTCATCCGACAAATGGGCATCCGGCAAATGGATGCCACCCTCCGCCGTGCCCGGCAAATGAGCGTCACCCTCCGCTGTTCCGCTATTTCGGCAACGGCTCGTTGGGTATGCGGAATGTCCACTCGAAAACCTGCGATTGGCTGTCGCAGCGGATGGAGGCTTTCACGTCGAAGAATTTGGATTTCTTATTTTTCACGATCCCATGGACGACGACGGATGTCGATTCGCCCGGTTGCAGCTCCTTGATCGAAGAGTGCAGTTCCTGGGGAGATAGTACCGCATCCTCGGTAAGCAATTTGCTGCCATCTTCATCGTGGAGCGATGCGTCACAATAGGGCGTGAACCGTTGGCCCTGCGAACTGTTCTTGACCGAGAAAATGCCACAGGCCAGCGGTTCATCGACGTCGAGGCCCCGCGCCGTGTGAATGCGGCCATCGCAGACACCGGCTTTTACGAAGGTGATCGATAGTTCTCCCGCCTGAAAGGTATCGCCCGGCTTCGGGTTGGGAAACATCTCGGCCGACTGCACGGGTGGAGCAACACGCTGGGGCGGTGCCGCCTGCTGCGGTTGGCATCCAGCAGTCAGAAAAGTGGCGAAGATAAGTAGGCGGCGGTACATGTCAGTAGTATCCGATTGGAGAGCGGCTGACGCAAGAAGCGGGATTAAGATTAGGATTAAGATTAAGATTAGGAAGAGCAGGAAGAGCAGGAGCAGGATTAAGAGTAGGATGACGCGCCGGGACCGCCTGTCTTAATCTTTCTCTTTCTCGTTCTCCTACTCATCTTCCTAATCTTAATCGTGATCTTAATCCTAATCGCGCTTGCTCCAGCCTTTCAATCAACCCGAGACCGGAGGCTAGCGCCTGACGGCTGATCGATCATCCGGGATAGCGCGTGCCGGCGGATGTTTTCCCACAGTGCCTGGTCCGGTGGCCGGAATTGATCGTCAATGCATACTGAGCACCGCCCAATATCCATCGGTATCGAAGAGCCAGGACCAGGCTGCTATCGACGACAAGGCCAGGGGAGTTCTCAGCCAGTTGGCACTTCCCTGGCGATGAAGAAACAGAAAACAGGGCCAGCCGTCCTGCACCGACGGGATCATCGCCTCAACGCCAGGTGTCGAACCGCTGAACTCTGCACCTGGGAAAAGCTTCCTGCAATCGGCCGATCTCACGAGGTTCGCCGTCCCGAAGATAAACCTCCTCAAGCCCATCCAGCGCCTGCAAGGCCATTTCGTCTGCGGCTCTGGTGGGCCTCAAGAGATATACCTTGGTAACTTTGTATTGATAATCGATGTACCAAGGCCAAGGGGAAAAGCCGTTCCAGTAGGGCTTGAGGCGATTGTTTTCGTATTTGTACATAACCACTGCGCTATTTTTACAGAGCGTGGTTACGGCCCTCCGCTGCCGCTGGGCGCGATGGCTCCACCATGCCAAGCCCATCGCGATCAGCGTCGTGAGAATGAAGATCGACCGGAGGCGGAATCGAAGGAAGCGGCGCATGTTCGCCATTGTCGGGCGCGGCTGGGGGCAATGCAATGCGCAGTCTAACAGCGGCACGTTGCCGCCGGGATTGACAAACACCTCTCCATCACGTATTTTTTAATGTTTGCAGCCCCTTTGAGACCCGCTATGATGACCATTTGCCAGCACGCCGATTTCGCCTGCAACCGCGGTTCGCGGTCCGGCGGAGCCGTGTCGATTGGCAGCGTCATGATTACCATCGGGCCTCCGTAAGGGTTGCTGCTAGTTTACCGAACAGCCAACAGCAGCCCTGAGCCCCGAAAAGGACTCAGGGCTGTTTCAGTTTTCAGACATGATGACAGCGTTACGTTTGCTGACGAACTATGAACAAAGCGGAAAGCGGAAAGCGGAAAGCCGCTCCGCAAGGGTTCCGCTTTCCCCTTTCCGCTTTCCGCTTTAGATATCCCATGCGGCGCATCGAAATCTACGACACCACACTACGCGACGGCAGCCAGGGTGAAGGGGTCTCCTTCTCGCTGCAAGACAAGCTGCTCGTCACCGAGCGGCTCGATGGCGTCGGGATCGACTACATCGAAGGGGGCTATCCGGCCTCCAACGACAAGGACGCTCAATACTTCCGTCGCGTGGCCGAAATGCGCCGCGCCGGTCAGCTTACCCATTCTCAGATAGCCGCCTTTGGAATGACTCGCCGGCGCGGGCTGAAGGCCGAGGACGATCCGGGCCTTCAAGCATTGCTGGCCGCCGAGACCGACGTCATCACCATCGTGGGCAAAACGTCCGACTTTCACGTCCGCGAGGTGCTCCGCGTTTCGCTGGAAGAAAACCTGGCGATGATCGCCGAAAGCATCGCGTTCCTGGTTTCGCAAAAGCGCAAAGTGATCTACGACGCCGAGCATTTTTTCGACGGCTGGCTGGCCAACCCTGACTATGCCAAAAGCACGATCCAGGCCGCCGCCAGGGCAGGGGCCAGCACCATCGTGCTGTGCGACACCAACGGTGGCACCATGCCCGAGCGGGTGGCGGAGTTGACCAAAGCGGCCCTGGCGGTTCTCGATGTGCCGGTCGGCATCCACTGCCACAACGACTGCGAACTGGCCGTGGCCAATTCCCTGGCGTCGGTGGACATGGGCGCCAATCAGGTGCAGGGTACCATCAACGGCCTGGGCGAGCGCTGCGGCAACGCCGATCTGATTTCGGTGATCGCCAACCTGGCCCTTAAAAAGCAAGGCTACGAAGTGCTCACCAACAGCGGCGTCGAGCATCTCACCGATCTCTCGCGGTTCGTCTATGAGGCGGCCAACATGACGTATCCGGTCAATCAGCCGTTTGTGGGGCCGAGCGCGTTCGCCCACAAGGGTGGCATGCATGTTCACGCCATCAATCGGGCCACGGCCAGCTACGAACATATCGCCCCGGAGCGGGTGGGGAACGAACGGCGGATCTTGATCTCGGAATTGTCAGGGCGGTCGAACATTGCCGCGCTCACCAGCCAGCACGGCATCGAAGACGACCGGGAGCTGATGAACCGCATCTTGGGCCAGATCGTGGAATTGGAAAACGCCGGTTGGCAGTTCGAAGCGGCCGAAGCGTCGTTCGATCTGTTGGTGCGGCGATGTGCCGGCACGTTCACGCCCCACTTCGAGCGGCTCAATTACCATGTCAGCGTCGAGACCGGCCCCGGTGGCACCACGACCACCGAAGCGACCGTGAAACTCAAAATCGGTGAAGACATCCGGCATGAAGTGGCTGAGGGTGACGGCCCCGTCGATGCGCTCGACAAGGCTCTGCGCAAAGCCCTCGGTGGTTTATTCCCCTCGCTGGCCACGATGCACCTGGTGGATTACAAAGTGCGGGTGATCAACTCCGAAGCAGGCACAGCCGCCTGCGTGCGCGTGGTGATCGAAAGCCGCGACGAGCACGACGTGTGGGGAACGGTGGGCGTGAGCGAGAACGTCATCGAAGCAAGCTGGATGGCGCTGGTGGATAGCTTGGAGTACAAGCTTTACAAAGACAGTGGAGCCGCAACAAGGAAGGATTGAACCACAGAGGCACCGAGTTCACAGAGAAAGCCTGTAGGGTGGGTGCTTGCACCCACGCAGCGTCCAGAATTTACGGTGGGTGCAAGCACCCACCCTACGAATACGGCCCATCTCTTTTCTTCTCTGTGCCCTCTGTGTCTCTGTGGTTCAAACAAAAAACGCATGAGCACGATCGAGCGGGAATTGCCAAAACAGTATGACCATGCGGCTGCCCAGGAGCGGTGGTATGCGTTTTGGGAGGAGCAGGGCTATTTTCATAGCGAGCCGGACCCGGAGCGGAAACGGTTTCCCAAGGGGCCGTTCACGATCGTCATTCCGCCTCCCAACGTAACCGGGGCGCTCCACCTGGGTCATGCGCTCAACAACACCTTGCAGGACATCTGCATTCGGTCCAAACGGATGCAAGGGTTCAACGCCCTCTGGATGCCGGGGACCGATCACGCCGGCATCGCCACGCAGGCTGTCGTCGAGCGGCGGCTGCTGGAAGAACAAAAACTCTCACGGCACGACCTGGGGCGAGAAAAGCTGGTCGAGAGGATCTGGGCCTGGAAAGAGCAATACGAAAAGCGGATCATCGGCCAACTCAAGCAGATGGGGTGCAGTTGCGACTGGCAGCGGACCCGGTTCACGCTCGATGATGTGTGCGCTAAAGCCGTGCGGCAGACATTTTTTGAAATGTTCAAGCGAGGGCTGATCTATCGCGGCAAGCGGCTAGTCAACTGGGACACGTTCTTGCAGACGGCGGTCAGCGATGACGAAGTGTTCCACGAGACAGTTAAAGGACACTTTTGGTATTTCCGCTATCCTGTGATCGACCCCAATCCAGGCGAGCCGACGCATGTTCTGATCGCCACGACCCGCCCTGAGACAATGCTCGGCGATACGGCTGTGGCGGTTCATCCCGACCCGGCCGCGGCACTCGACGGAGCGGAAAAAGAATTGAAAGAACGGTTGGCCGCTGCGCCGGAAAAAGAAAAAGTCGATCTCCAAAAACAAATCGACGACATCCAGGAGCGCCGCCGCACACTACTGCCCGAGTTGGTGAAGTTGCGCGATATGGCGGTGGCCGGGCGGCAAGTGATGCTGCCACTACTGAATCGTCCGATCCCGTTGGTCGCCGACGAATGGGCCAAGCCGGAACTCGGCACCGGCTGCGTGAAGATTACGCCCGCCCATGACGCTAACGACTATGAAGTTGGCAAACGGCGCGAGTTGCCGATGGTCAACATTCTCAATCCCGACGGAACGCTCAACGAGTCTGGCGGGCCGTATGCCAAGCTCACCATGCGCGACGCGCGCAAGCGGGTGGTGGCGGACATGGAAGCGGCCGAGTTAGTCGATCGAATTGAGGACCGCGAGATTGATCTGGCCCATAGCGACCGAAGCAAGACGACGATCGAGCCGTACTTAGCGGATCAATGGTTCGTGAAAATGGACCAATTGGCCCAGTCGGCAATGGATGCTGTGACCGAAGGGCAAGTCAGGATTACACCGGAGCGGTATGCCAAGAGCTATCTCGATTGGTTGGGCGAGAAGCGGGATTGGCCGGTGAGTCGACAGCTTTGGTGGGGGCATCGAATACCGGTGTGGAGATACGTCGGAAAACTTGGCGTACCAATCGACAACGCATTCGGCGAAGGGTTTCAAACATTGTTTTCGTGGATTGCAGGCGGCCGGATTGCGGCTGTGTTTGCCGGATCGTCCGTCGAACCGGACGAAAGATGGGGAATAACAATGCGGTCGTTGCCGGACTATCCGGATTCGGAGTACGACCTACTAATCTGTTTACGAAATGAAAGTGACGAGGATGTCATTCAAGCATTGGAATGCGTTGGATTTGTTCGTGACCCCGACGTCCTCGACACCTGGTTCAGCTCCGCGCTCTGGCCCCACTCCACGCTCGGCTGGCCCGAGAAGACGCCCGAACTGGCCTACTATTATCCCACTAGCGTGCTGATCACCAGTCGTGACATTATTACGCTTTGGGTAGCTCGGATGGTGCTAACCGGCTTGTTCAATGTCGGCGATGTGCCATTTCACGAGGTCTACATCCACCCCAAGATTCTCGACGGCTACGGCGAGACTATGTCGAAGTCGAAGGGGAATGGGGTCGATCCGTTGGACGTGGTGGAGAAGTTTGGGGCCGATTCGCTCCGCTTTGGCTTGGCCTACATGGCTACCGAAACTCAGGATGTGCGGATGCCGGTGGAGTTCGAATGCCCGCACTGCCAGGAGACGTTCGAGCAAACAAAGAAAAACCGCGTGCTGCCGGTCGTCGAGTGTCCCAAGTGTCACGAGCGGTTCTCAACCCAATGGGCCTCCACGCCCGAGGATCAAGCATTGCCGCGCGGGGCCGTTGTCAGCGAGCGCTTTGAGCTGGGCCGCAACTTCTGCAATAAGCTATGGAACGTTTCGAAGTTGGTAATCACGAACCTGGAAGGCTACACGCCGGGGGCAGTCGCGGACAAAGACCTTGCCTTGGAAGATCGCTGGCTGCTAAGCCGGCTGGCTACCGTGACCGACGAAGTCACCAAGGCGTTGGAGACGTATCGCTTTGCCGATGCCGCCCGGGCGCTCTATGACTTCACCTGGAGCGAGTTCTGCAGCTACTACGCCGAGATGGTTAAGCCGCGACTGTCGGAGGATGCTCAGCGCCTGACAGCCCAGCGAGTGTTCGTTCACACCCTGGATGCTATTTTGCGACTGTTGCACCCCATGATTCCTTTCATCACCGAGGAAGTGTGGCAGTTGCTGAATGAGGTGGCGCCAACGAGGGGTCTCCCTGTGAGCGGACGGGCGCTAGCCCCCGGTGACTCCGCACGCCGCACGATTGGTAACCCACCGGGGGCTAGCGCCCATCCGCTCACAAGCGCCCCCAGCATCATGATCGCCCCCTGGCCGGAAGCAAATCTCCAGCAGCAAGATCCGACGATCGAAGCCCGCTTCGCCCGGTTCCAGGCTGTGCTCGGCGGACTGCGCGAAATCCGCAGCCGGCAGAACATCGCGCCCAAAGCCAAGATGGAGTTCGTCGGCAAGTGCGACGCCGCCACGGCCGACTTGCTCAAACCCATGGCCCCTTACTTCGCCTCCATGGCTGGTGCGACCGCCACCGCCTGGGGACCGGACGTCTCGCCTCCCGCTGTGACCGCCCACACCACGCTGCCGGGTATCGAACTCTATGTCGATCTGACCGGCCTGATCGACGTCGAAGCGGAGAAGGCTCGCGGCGAGAAGGAGGAAACTCGTTTGACGCAGTTGATCGCCGCCAAACAGCAAAAGCTGTCGAACGAATCGTTCGTCTCCCGGGCCCCGGCCGATGTGGTAGCCAAGGAGCGGGCCGCCCTGGCCGAGTTGGAGGAACAGCTTAGAAGTGTTCGTGGGACGCTCGGGGCGCTAAGGAGGTAAAGATCTCCTTGCTGGGTGCCATGCCCGCGTCTGAGCAAATCTGGTGAACGAAACAAGTCGTAAGTCAGGGTGATCATAATGGGTCACTTTACGCGGGCATGTCGTTACGGGCCA
>JAIOPX010000131.1 GCA_021413705.1 Planctomycetota bacterium
AGGGATCGCAGGAGGCAGCGGAAGTTGGCGGTATTCATGATTGTATCCCTCACGCTCCGCGTGAGGTCTTGAGTGGACGGCATCACGCGGAGCGTGATGGATACTATCTCAGTATAAACGCCCGTCAGCTATGGGGGTAGAGATGGTAGAGCATCACGTAAATCACGACGCCGGTGATGGATACATAAAGCCAGATGGGGAACGTCCACCAGGCCCAGCGGCGATGGGCCGCTCGGCGGTCGAGATAGCCCAGGATGATGGTGACGATCGCCAGCACTGGTACGGCGGCAGCCAGGAAAATGTGGGTGATCAGGATCGTAAAGTACACGGGGCGGATCAGGCCTTGGCCTTGAAACTTGGTGTCCATTTTTCCAAACGGCCAGACGTGATAGGCCAAGTACGAAATGAGAAAGGCGATCGACACGCCAAAGGCGGTGAGCATGACTCGCTTGTGGGCCTGCTCGCGCCGCTTGCGAATCAACGCATAACCGACAATCAACAGCACCGCGGCCGTGGAATTGAGGACGGCGTTGAGGTGGGGGAGGTAGTCGGACATGGGGGGGGGACTAGGGGCGAGGGACTGGGGGCTAGGGTTTAGCGGGAGATGTTTTGGACTTGTCTCCGGCCCCTACCCCCTGGCCACTATCCCCTAATCCCTCCGCCAGCAGACGGGGCACTTCCAGACGCAGTTTAGCGATCTGCTGCGCGTCGTCGAACATGTAATACCCACGGATGCGACCTTGGCGGTCGAACAGCATCAGCCGAGCGACATGGTTCTTATAGCCTGCATCCACTTTGGCTTGCTTGCCGAGTCGCACGATGTCGTCGAGCTTGCCCGTGAAGAACAGCCAGCGTTTGGGATCGGCCCCCAGGATGTCGGCCGTTTTACTAAGCGACTCCGGCGTGTCCACGGCCGGATCGACGGTGACGCTGACGAACTTCACGTCTTTGAACAGGGGATCGTTGTGCAATGCGGCAACGGTCTGGTTGAGCAACCTGCATTCGTTCGGGCAACTGGCGAAAAACATACTGGCGATCCAGACTTGCCCGCGCAGCTCGCCGAACGACATGGGCTTGCCGTTGCGCTCGGTCATGGTGAACGAATCGAGATCGACAGGCACAGGCGGGACTTCGGTGATCGCAACTTTGGCTTTTTCCTCCGCCAACTTCCGCGCAGCCACTTGCTGGCGCTCGACTTCTTCCCGCTCCACTCGCTTGTTGCGGATGGTAAACGCGGCATAACCTGCCACTGCCAACAGCAGGATCATGATCCAGATTTTCACAGCCAAAGACTTCATAGCAGATCTCCTCGGGTAGTGCGGCGGGCGGAGAGAGCACACAGCACGAACATCGCGGCGGCAAACGCCAGCGAAATGCCCCAACAGAGCCACAGCGGCGGACCGGCCACGGCCGACGGATCGACGACACCGAGCAATTGCCGCAGGCCAGCGACTCCGTATGTCAGCGGATTGAGACGCACCACCCAGCCGAGCCAGCCGGACTGCGCCGGGAAGAATGCGCCGCTCAATAACCACATCGGCATCAGGAACACCATCATCACGGCATGAAAGCCTTGCGACGAATTCATCGTCCAGGCCAGCAGAAATCCGAGGCCGCAGAGCGCCAGCGAGACAACAGCCATCAGCACGATGGCGCCGATCACGCCGGAAACACCTGGGGCAAGCCCATGGACGGTCAGCAAACCGAGAATCAGAAACAGCAAACCTTGCAGCATGGCCAGCGCCGTGCCGCCGAGCAGCTTGCCGGCCACCATACTCCAACGGGGCAGGGGGGCGACCAGCACCGATTGCAGAAATCCCTCGCGGCGATCCTCGATGACCGAGATCGTGGAGAAGATGGCGGTAAACAGCAGGATCATGACCAGCGTGCCGGGAAAGAAGTAGGCGTAGTCGAGCTTGAGCGAACCCAGGCCGGTGCCGAAGAGCAGCCAGAAGATGATGGGCTGACCCAGGGCGCCGAACACGCGGTGCCGCTGCCGCAGGAAGCGAATGATCTCGCGCCAGGCGAGGCTCAGCGCCGCCATCAGCGGCCGCGAGGCGCGAGGCTGTGCGAGCGTTGTTGCGGCAGTGATGGTGATTGGCTGACTCATGGTGAGGATTCGCTTATGGAATTTGAACTACGTGCCTCGTGCTCAATACCTGCTACTCTTACGGCGGCCGCGTCCCGTCGGTTCCATCGGCGGATCCACGTCGCGTTCAAACCGCCTTCCGGTGCGATCGATAAAAACATCCTCCAGCGACGGCCGGGCATAGGTAATAGCTTCGATCTTGCCGGGAAACGCTTCGACCAACTTGGCGATCCATTGATGCCCGTCCGGCTGTTCCAGACGCACGGCGCCATCGACCACTTGGGCCTGACAGCCGAATCGCTCAGACACCGCGGCTGCCAGGGCTGCTGCATCGGCAGTTCGGACAGTGATTGCGTCGCCGCCGACGGTGCAGCGCAGGGCGTCGGGCGTGTCGATCGCCACCACTTTGCCGCCGTCAATAATCGCTACTCGATCGGCCTGTTCGGCTTCTTCCAGGATATGCGTGGTGAGGACGACTGTCACGCCGGCGTCGCGCTTGAGCATCGACAAATGGTCCCACAAATCGCGGCGGGCCGCAGGATCGAGCCCCGTGCTGGGTTCGTCGAGCAACAGCAATTGCGGCCCGTGCAGCAATCCTTTGGCCAATTCGACGCGGCGGCGCAGCCCGCCGGATAAAGTATCGACCCGCTCTCGGCGGCGATCGGTCAGGCGGAGTTGCTCCAGCAACATGCCGCCGCGGTCGGCAATCTCGCGCGATGTCATTCCGTAGAGCCTACCCTGCTGCGAGAGGTTCTCTGCGACGGAGAGTTGGCGATCCAATGCCGGCGATTGAAATACGACGCCAATGCGAGTGCGAACGTCGCTCGTCTGCGAGGCGACATCCAGGCCAAGGACCATGACGCGGCCAGTCTGCGGCGGCACGAGCGTGGAGAGGATGCGAAACAGCGTGGTCTTGCCGCCACCGTTGGGACCGACGACGGCGAAGATCTCACCGCAACGGATCGTCAGGTCCAGATCGCACAGAGCCTGACGCTGCCCGTAATGGTGCGAGAGTTTGGAGACTTCGATGGCGTTGGGAATGTCAGACATTTGAACCACAGCGACACTGAGGCACAGAGACGGCACGGAGCAGCAAAAATGCCGCAGATCAGGTTAGGGACTGACCAAGCGCGGGTGAGCAACACGAAGTCTCAAGCGTCAGGCAATAGCCTGCTCTACGCGACTACGCAATTTTTATTTTGGGTGGGGCGTGGCTTTATCTTGCGGTGCCGCGGCTTCAGGTACCTTGGCAGGGTGCGAGGCATGGGCGTCGTGGTCCGACGCTCGCTCTGGGACGGCACAGAATTCCAAGCGATCTCGCGAGTAGTGCCAGAACCTCATGCCGACGTCCGGAATGAGCATCAGCATCAGAAAGATCGACATGAAACCGGCCGGAATCGTCAGTACATATTTCCAGTTGGCTTCGTACTTCAAGTGCATGAAAAATAGGATGACCAGCATCGCCTTGGTGCAGGAGATGGCCATCATGAACGACCAGGCGACGTGCTTGTTCGCGAAAGCAGTGTGCCACCAGTCCGTCCAAGTCAAGAAAGAACCCGTGGTCAAGACGCACAACGCAACGAACACGGTCAGATACGTCTTGATGCTGCCGCCGTGGGCGTGGGCATCGTGCGCGCCATGCTCTCCATCATGTCCGTGATGGTCGCCGTGACCTGAAGGAGCGGCCGTTGTGCTGTGATCGGACATGGCTAATGACAACCTTAAAACAGATAGAGCAACGGAAACAGGAAGATCCACACCAGATCGACAAAGTGCCAATAGAGGCCGATGTTCTCGATCGCCCCTGCCTTAGCGGCCCCCAGCGGCACTAAGAGCAGCAGTGCAAACACAATCAAGCCCACGATGACGTGAACCGCATGAAAACCGGTAAGCAGAAAATAGGTGCTGGCCCACATGTTGCCGCCGGGAATGACCATCGGCAACTTCAGCCAGGGATGTTGATCGTTCCAGCCGGGCGGAGGATTCTTGGCGTCTGCAAGTGGATCGCCGACAGGATCGGATGGCGAATGATGCGGCGGCATGATCTGCTTCGCCAGATTGTCAAGCGCAGCCTGAGCGCCCTCCGTATCGTGAGGATGCTTGGCAGCCAACAATTCCGCCTTGCGCACTTCGGCCTTGAGTCCTGTGACAATGTTCAGCGGCATCTTCTCTTCTTTGCCTTTGATCTCCGCCTCAATTTTGGCAACTGCCGCGGAGTTGTCTTTGCCCTCTCCTTTTTTGAGTTCTTCGATCTGCGCCAGCAGTTTTTCTTTTTCGGCCGTCAGACTCTGTTGCTCCGCCAGCAGCTCCGTCTTGGGTGCGTCGGCGGCTGTCAATTCATTGGTGATTTGATCGAGCCGCAGCCTGACTGCGGCGACATAGCGCAACCCGGCCTTCTCATAGATCCGGCTTCGGGGCAGGGCAGGGTAGATGCCGTGGGCGAACTTCGAATTGTATTCGTATGCTTTGACGCCCAGAAATACCGAACCGAGCAGCAGCGTGATCAGCATCCAACCCTTGGCGGCGCCGGTTTTGTTGACCCTGGCGGCTTCCAAGCAGAGTACGATCGTCACGCTGGAAAGGATCAACACAAACGTATTGAAGGCGCCAATCGGCTCGACCAGGTGAACGTCGTGCGGCGCCGGCCAGCGGACCGACCCAAAGCGCAACACGATGTACGTGCCGATCAAGCCGGCAAAGAACATGATTTCCGTGGACAGAAACAGCCACATGAACAGCTTGCCGTTGTTCAAGGGCAAGGCCTGCTGATATTCCAATTTCAAATGGCCATGGCCGTCAGAACCGTGGCCGCTATGATCGTGATCGGACATCGATGAAACCCACTTCTCCTACAGATGGGGATAGACCAGCGGAACCGTCAGCAGCAGCGCCATCAGCATCGGCAGATAAACCAACGACGCCCGCAACAGCCGCCGAGCCGTGATATCGTTCATCTGCAATGCGAACGACACGGCGCAGGCCAACTGAAAGACCGACAACACTAGCGCCAACAGGAAATAAACGGATCCCGCCCGCATCAGCAGCGTCGGCAACAGGCTGATGGGAACCAAAACCGCCGCGGAGAGCACTGCCTGCGCCCCAGCCCGGCGACCCGTGGGATCGACCACCGGCAACATCTTCATGCCACCTGCCGTGTAACTATCGCGATAGAGCCAGGCGATGGCCATGAAATGTGGAAACTGCCAGAGGAAAACCAACAGGAACAACGTGGCCGCCAGCAAACGATGTTCCGCGGCGTCGTTGGCGGGAGCCAGCGCTGCATAGCCCATCATGGCGGGGAGTGCGCCCGCCACCGCTCCAATGAAAGTGTTGGCCGACGAACGTGTCTTGAGCGGAGTATATACCCAGACGTACAGCAGCCAAGTGAGCAAACCTAAGGCGGCAGTGACCGGACCAACCAATGTCAGCAGCCAAAGTAAACCCGCGCTGCCAGTGATTGCGCCGAAGATGATGACTTCTGTGGGCGTCAGCCGCCCCGCCGGCAATGGCCGATCCGCGGTGCGGCGCATCAGGCCATCCGTATCGCGCTCCAGCCACTGGTTGAGCGCGCTGGCGCTGGCGGCCACCAGCGCAGTGCCGCCAAGCAAGTGGAGAATCAGCCAACCGTCGCTGGGCACGCCGCTGCACGCAATGCCGGCTCCCACCAGCACCGTCAACAGTTCCAAGGCGGCGATTCGGGGCTTGGTCAGTTCGATATAGTCCGCAACGCGACCCCAAAGTGCAGTGCGGCGGCGTGGGTAGGTCAGCGTGGATGTACTCATGGCGCGGCCTCCAGCGCACGTTGGCCAAGCTGCATCCCGCTTCGCACCGGTGTAAGTAATCGCAACGATCTCAGCGCCAGCATCAGCGAAAGCCCCAGCACCAGTGAACCGGTTGCCACATGGGCCGTAATCACCAGCGACTGCGAAAGCGTGCCTGCCGTATTCGTCCAGCCAGCAACCCACGCTTGCGGAACGGGTATTCCACCCGGCCAACTATATTTCAGCAGCCAAGTGAGGCAGCCCAGGCCTATCTGCCCGATCACGACGGCCAACAGCAGAGCGGCTGGGCGGCGCAAGGCCGTCACTTTATCCGGGAAACGAAGCACCCGGATCCAGAGCATCACCACATGAATAGCCACCGCCGCAGCCAACAACAGATGAAACCACACCGCCGTGCGAAATCGGTCGGTCGAGGCATCGGGGGCGATATGTCGCAATTCTGAACCGACGACCATCTGGACATAAGCCAACAGCGTGGTCGAGAGGGCCAACACCTGAATGCGGCGACTGACTCGATTCTCCGAACTTGGTTCGGCCTCACGCCACAACCGCGAGGTGAACACACACAGGGCCACGGTGGTGGCAAAGAACAGTGGCGCCACGCAGCCGTGAAGTTGGGCCAATGTTTGCTCGTTCAGTCGGACTCGCATCCCACCCAGCACGCCCTGGCCAATGACCAGGATCAAGGCGAACAAGCCCAGGGCGCCAACCCAAGCGCGGCGATCGCGAAGCCACAGCGTAATGACCAGAGCGATCGTAAGCATGCCCACCAACGCGCCGAACAGGCGATGCCCATGTTCAACGAACACGTTCCAGGGTGCGGCGAACCAACTGGAAAGCGGGTAGAGGAACATATTATAGCCGAACGTGTTGGGCCAATCGGGCACGGCCATCCCGGCCTGCCGCGTGGTGACCATCGCGCCGACGAACAACAACGGAAAGGTCGTAGCGCAGAGCAACACAGCCAGGCGATGAGGCCAGGGGCTGGAGGTCAGGCTAGTTTCCGGTGTGATCATGTTCTGTTTGAGAAATAGGACGCATGGGATTCGGCGTCGTCATTTAAATCGTTAGTGGCCGTGCTTGTCCGGTGCAGTCGGGTCCACCCCCTCCGGCGGCGGCTGAATCTGCGGGTAGTAGTCGGTTTCCACTTCAGGACTGCCGTATTCGTAAGGTCCGCGATAGACAATCGGTTGGAAGTCGAAGTTGCCGTGGCCGGGCGGGCTCGGTGCGCTCCACTCCAGCGTATTACTGTGCCACGGATTCCGTCCCGCGGGCGGGCCGAAGAAGATGCTATAGAAAAAATTGACAAAGAAGATCGCCTGGCTGGCGACCATGCCGATGGCACAGTAGGTAATGAAACGGTTCATCGCCAACAAGTGATGGAACGTCTCGTACTGATACGGATCGGCCAAGCGGCGCGGGAAGCCCACGATGCCCAGGATGTGCATGGGATAGAAGACTCCATTGAGCAGCAGGAACGTCAGCAGGAAGTGGACCTTCCCCCACGGCTCGTTCATCATCCGGCCAAACATCTTGGGAAACCAGAAATAGATGGCTCCGAAGACCCCCATGGCCGTGCCGGCGAACAGCACATAGTGGAAGTGGGCGACAATGAAATAGGTGTCGTGAATAAATATGTCCACGGGCGTGGCCGCCATGAAAATGCCGCTGAGTCCGCCGATGATGAACATCGACACAAACGACACGGCAAACAGCATAGGCGTGGTGAATTGGATCTTGCCCCCCCACATCGTGCCCAGCCAATTGAATACTTTAATCGCGCTGGGCAGGGCGATCATCATCGTGGCCACCATGAACGTCATGCCGAGATAAGGATTCATCCCCGACATGAACATGTGGTGGCCCCAGACGACGAAGCCAAGACCCGCGATGCCGGCGATCGAGTAGACCATCGGCTTGTAACCAAAAATCGGCTTGCGGACGAAGCAACTGATGATGTCAGAGACCATGCCCATCGCCGGCAGAATCATGATGTATACGGCCGGATGGGAGTAGAACCAGAACAAGTGCTGCCACAACAGCGGCTGTCCGCCACCGGTGGCGAAGGGAGCGTTGTTGGCCGTGGCACCGTCGGGGAGAAAGAAACCGGTCCCGACGGTGCGGTCCAAGAGCTGCATGAAGCCGGCCGCGGTCAACACGGGCAACGCAAAGGCCTGCAGCACGGCGGTGATGAACATTGCCCAGATGGTCAGCGGCAGGCGGAACATCGTCATGCCGGGTGCGCGCATCTGGATGATCGTGGTCATGTAGTTGACCGACCCCATCATCGACGAGACGCCGACGAACGTGACCCCCAACAGCCACAAGGTTTGCCCCATATGACTGCCTGGCGCAGCTTCCTGCAGGGCCGTGAGCGTGGGATACGACGTCCAACCGGCCGCCGCGGCCCCGCCATGCACGAAGAAGCTGCCGCCGATGCAGAAGAACGCCGGCCACATGAACCAGTAGCTGAGCATGTTGAGCGTCGGAAACGCCATGTCGTCGGCGCCGATCATCAGCGGAATCAAATAGTTGCCAAACGCGCCCGCCAGAATGGGGATGATCACGAAGAAGATCATCACCGTGGCGTGCATCGTGAACAGCATCGTGTAGAACTCTGGCGAGATCTGTCCGCCAGTGCTGGGAAAGAAAAACTTACTGACCAGCGGCATATCATTCGCCCAGGGCCAGGCCAACTGCCAGCGGACCCCCAGCGCCAACAGACCCCCGACCAGGAACCAGAGGAGCGTGGAGAACAAGAATTGCAGACCGATGATCTTATGATCGAGCGAGAACACATACGTGCGGATGAAAGCGCCGACACCCATCTGGCTGTGCCCGGCCGCTTCGTGTTCGTGAAATCCTTCCGCTGTAATACTCATGCTTCTTTCCACTGGAGCGCTTCCGCGCCGCTGAAGATCAGGTTACTTGGCCGCGATGGGTTGCTCGGCCTGGGTGGCATGCTGCTTCTCAGCCGTTTGCGCCAACCAAGCGTCAAAATCTTCCCGCGACTGAACGACAATCCGTCCCCGCATTTTGTAGTGCCCCCAACCGCAAAGTTCCGCACACACCAGATCCCACGCTCCGATCTTGGTGGGGCGAAACCAAACGGGGATCACCATGCCCGGCACGGCGTCTTGTTTGACCCGCAGGTTCGGCAAGAAGAAACTGTGCAAAACGTCTTCGCTCTTGAGATGCACCAGAACTTCCTCATCGACCGGCACATGCAACTCCGAATCGAAAAACACGTCATCCGGCGTGTAGAGCTTGCCGTCTGGCCCCGCATAGCGGAATCGCCACTCGAATTGGCGTGCGCGAACTTCGACCTCGATGCCAGGATGCTCCGGCTTACGGATCTTGGCGTCGGCCCAGGCGTTCATCTGGTAGATGGCAATGAACAACAGCGTGGCGGCCGGGATGATGGTCCACACGACTTCCAGGGTGTGGCTGCCGTGAGTGTACTTGATTGCATCTCGATTAGATTTGGCATCGTACCGCCAGAGAAAGTAAGCCAGACAGACTTCCGTGGCGACGAACACGACGCCGGTCAGCCCCAGGATCATCATGAACAGGTTATCGATCACATGGCCGTCGGCGGAAACGTCCGCCGGGAACCAATGATCGAGCATGTTCACGTCGGCCGAGACGACGAACAGCGCCACGCCAAGCGTGGGTACCAGAAAAAATATCAGGCTCCAGAACTTTCCCACGTTTCCACTCTCTCCTTAAATCCGTCGCACGCGAAATTGTTTCACATTGCCGACAGTGTTTTACGAATGCTTTCCGTGTTCCTTTTCAGCCTTGTGCTCGGCCTTGGGCGGTTCGGGCTGCCAACCCTGGCGAAGTTTGTTCTCCAATTCTTCCGGTGGCTGGCTCAGCGGTTCATAGGGCAGACTCAGCACATAATGAACCAGATGCCAGAGGTCTTCCGCAGTGGCGGCTTTGGCCGGATCCACTGGCATGTCGGCCGTGCCTTCCGTCGGTTTGACTCCAGGCATCGGCGCGCCATTGATGCCAGAGGTAATGCGCCGGTAAATATCCAACGGGCGACGTCCGCCGCGATAGACGCCGGCCCGCAAATCGCGAGGGCGAATCGTCCGGGGCGGGAGCGCTCCAAGTGCGATAAACTCCTCGATCGCCTTCTCGCGCTCGGCAACCGGCTTCTGATCGAGTTCTTTCCGCCATGTGAACCAGAAGTCGTAGTCCGTTGTCTGCCCGTCACCCAACTGTGAATCGCCGTGACACTTATAACAACTGGCTACATCACTGTAGAACAACTCGCGACCGCGCTTGAGCGAGGCCTCTCGGCGGGCGTTGTCATCGCTGCTGAGTTCGGGAACCGGCGAACTGCTATCTCGCAGGTTTTTCGGAACATAAGTCACCCATTTCACGAATCCCTCGGGAGGTTCGACGGGGGCCACGATGTGCTTGTCTGCGTTATGCCAGGTTTGCAAAATGTTGGCCAGCACATTTTCGTCGGTCGCGTCGCTGACATTACCTTCCTTGTCAGGAAGATTGGCCACCAATGCGCTGGCAGCCGGCAAAGCCTGCCCGCCAGCGGCAAACTCAATCAACTTGATTTCGGTCTGACCGCGAACGCTGAGATATTCCACGTACTCGACCAGCGCCTCGCGCTCGTTTTCCGGCAACACGCGGAACGAAGGCATCGCCGTGCCGGGAACTCCTTCGGTCAGGATACGCATCAAGTCTGCTTTGGTTGGCTTTTCAGCCTCAGCGGTCGATTTGAATTTGAACTTTCCTTGGCGGTAGTCTCGGGGATAGGGATTGAGAAATACGGCCGTTGGCCCGGCGCCGTCACCGGTGATTCCGTGGCAATGGGCGCAGTGCAGACGATAGAGCCCATATTGGCGGCCATTCTTCTCGTGGACGCGGCCAGCCGACACTTCGAGCTTGTCCAAGTCGAAGCCGTACATTTGGACGAGGCCGGGGCGCGTCCCTTTCTCGTCATAGAGCTTGCTCTTCTTGTCGTTGCGAAACGGATCGAGTTCCGCCGGATCGGGCTGGTCGGGCGTTCCAAAGAGAGCCAGCAGCACGTCCGAGATTTGCTGCTTCTGATTTCTAAATACGGCGAACTTCAACTTCTCCGCTTTGGCAACATTCTTCAGCAGATATTCCAACGCATCGTCGCGATCGCCAACCGAGTACTTGGTCTCTTTGGCTTTGTCTTCTTTCTCTCCTTGCTTCTCGACGACGATAATTTTTTGAATCACGTCTCCCACCAGCAGCCCGGCCCCGCTAGCAGGTTTGTCGGCAACGACTTGCTCGACGACGGCGCCACCTGGGCCGTTGGCCAATCGCAATCCGTATGTTTCCTCGACCAACTTGGACAAATCGCTCTGCGCCGTGACGGCAGGTACAGCTTCCGGGACGGCCATCTCCAACTCAGGGTTGGGATTGACCCCCTGGATTTTCATGTCCACTAGGTTGGACCGAAACTGAGGAGGCGGGGCGGAGCAGCCGGTCCACAACAACGCCGTCGCACAGGCAATCGCGAACGTCACGGGCTGGGAAGCCCAGGCTACGTTCGTGCGATGATTTAGTCTTCGTGACTTCATAGCTACATCAACAGTTCCTGCGAAAAACTCACCGCGACAGGCAGACGCTGAGTCATTTACCGAAAGCCGCCGCCGGGATCTTGATTTCAACTTGTTTGGTTTCGTCATTGTTCAATTTCAAAGGAAGCACGCCGCCGGCCAGCGAACCTTTCTTGCCGTCGATTTCCACGTCCTTGAAGTTCTTCTGCAGCATTTCGTGCCAGAGTTGAATCTTCAGTTCGATGCCGGCAGGTAGATTGGCGATTTCAAACGATCCATCCTTGCCGCTCGCCGTCACATAGCCGTTCTCATGCGGCATGACGTAGGCTCGCATCCACGGATGAATGCTGCAACTAACGGGCGCCGGCAAGTTCTCCGGCTTCTTTGGCTCGAAGAGCAACGATTGACCGGGACCAAGATTCTGGTTCAGATTGCTTTCGCGTCCCGCGATCAACGTGTTGTGGGAAACTGGATCGCTATTGAGAACCTTCAGCTTCTGGCCGATGCTCATAGTCGCCACATGCGTGAGAAACACGCACGCCTTTTGATCGAACACCACATCGCCACTCTTGCCGGCAGCCGATTCGTGAACATTGTCGCCCGTCAACTTCAAGGCATATAGGGCCACGTTCGCCAAGCCGCCATTGGCGGAATCGACCACCAATGTGGGCTTCAGCACCGGGTGCCCACCAGGCTGGCAAACCGCCGGATCCTTGGAGATGCTTTCGTTTCCCGGCGAGGGGGGCGTGCCGATCACAACGATGCGGCCCTTAAGCGTGGCCCAGCCGGTCTTTTTCGGGGCTTCCGTGGGCGCGGCTTCGGCAGGCGCTCCCACCTTGCTGGCAATCTCCAAACGCATCCGCTTGGCAGATTCGGCGTTCGGCGGAATGGTGTCCACGCGAGGAGGTTCGCAACCCGTCACCGCCGCCAATGCCCCACAGAGCAGCGCGAAACGGAGCAGCGACACGGGCCGAATTGCGGACCGTGTCGCGCTGAAATCTCGAGTAGAGTGACACCTCACTACCAACACGCTAGTTTCCTCCGATCTTGGCCTTGATGACGCCCAGATCATTGTCACCCGGCTTGAGTTTCATCTTGAAACGACCGAAGCCCCAGGTGGTTTTTTTGCCGTCCACCGTGACATCCTTGACGAATCCGCCACGTTCCTGCCAGACCTGAAACTCAATCTGGGCGTCGGTCGGCAAGCCTTTGATTTCAAATGTTCCATCAGCGGCGCTGACAGCGGCATACGGTCCATCGGTAACGAGCACATAACCCTTCATCCAGGGGTGGATGCCACACTTGACTTCAAACGCCCGTGTCTCGGGCTTGGTGATATTCTTGATGGGAACCATGCCGTTGGCTGGAATGGTCACATTGAATTCAGGATTATTCTTGGGATGCCCCTCGGTGTTATGGCCAACCGAGTCGGAATTCTTGAGTTCCAGCGTCTGACCGGCCTGCATGGTCAACACATGGGGAATGAAATGACAGTCCTTGTTGTTCAACACTGCCGGTGGCAATTTCTCTCCTGCCGGCGCCTTGAGCTTAAGCGCCCAGATAAGAACATTCTGGATCCCGCCATCGGAACCTACCACCAGCGACTCGCGGAGCAACACATGCTTGCCGCAGACTTCCTTGTCTCGATCGGGAACGATTTTTTCGGGGGCAGGCGCCTTGCCGTCGAGAACAAACTTTCCCTTAAGCGTGGCGGTCTCGCTGCGCGCGGTTGTAGTGGCGCAGGCCAAAATAGCACTAACACTCAGAGCGATTGAGAACCAACGATTTGGGCGGCTGATCAACATGCAAAGCTCCTTGGTAGTTACGATCCCGATCCCGGAGCGGCGGGCTGTGTCTTGGGACTCGGGTCGGTAGGTGGGACGGTCGCGTCTGGGGGTGGTAATTCGACGCTGGTATCCGGCACGGTGGTCGGTGCGCCGGGTGGGGCTTGGGCGGGTTCGCTCGTACAGCCCCAGGCAGGAATCAAAAGGCTCGCCGCGACCATTGCATTATACGCGAATCGCTTGCTGTGAACCATCTTAGGGGGCACTCCCTGCGGGGGGGGCGGCGCCGCCCGTCGCTTCCACTTTCTTGCGAATCGATGTCTGCCCCTCAATAAAGCGGTCCCAATTCGAGAGCAGGTCGGAAACCGCCTGCATCTGCTCGAGACTATCGCCGTGATATGGCTGCACGTTTTGCATGGTGCCGGGTATCTGGTCCCAGAATCCGTCTTGGGCTTTATTAGCCGGATCATAGGGGAAGTTGATCGGCATCTTGGTATACGGCAGGATCAAACTTGGCTTGGCGATCCAGCGGTGGACATAGTCCGGCTTGAGTCTCCGATAGACATCGGCCAGATTCGGCGCCAACGCCCGGTCGTTGCCATCCGGTTTGAAGTTGCCCACCAGGTGGCACTTGATGCAACCCGATTTATTGAGCACGATTTTCTCGGCATCGCCAAAGCGAGTTCCCGTCTTCCCGTCCTTGCGAAGCGTTTCCTGATATTCCTTTTCAGCCGATGCCAACCTCTGCACAGTATCCTTGGCACCGTACATGTTGGGATACTCGGCATTGTCACGCGCCACGAAGTACTGAACCAGCGACTCGGAGTCGTCGCTCGACATATTGAACTTTGGCATCCTCAAGATCACGCCGGGGCGGATCGGATACGGATCCAACAAGAAGTCATGCAGCCACTTCTCCTGTGTCTTCTTCCCTTGCCCCACCAGCGGCGGCGGAACCCATGCCCAGGCGTCAGCACCTTCACCTTGCTTTTGAGTGGCTATAGCGATTGGCAACAGCAAGCGGGCGAAATCGCCGCCACGCACTGGATATTCCTTTTCAATTATCGGATTCTTCGGCAACAGGGCCGAAGCCAGGATTGGCAATGGGTCTTTGGGATAAACCACCGCGCCGCTGAGTACGGCAGGATTCCACATTTCAACATCGTAACCCCAGGGAGCCGTCGCAGAGACCGTTTGCCCCTCCAAATCGGCCAAACGCATGAACTCCCCATCGCTCTCTGGATCGGACTTAATGAACCGCGAGACTTCAGGATGGCCTTCCTTGCCAATTTTCATCAGGCCATGAATCGTGCCCGATCGCAGACCTCGGCGGTCAAGATTGAGCGACGCACGGCGTTCTTCCGGCGTCGCATGGTGCCGCAGGAACGGTGGCAGCGTGGAATCTGAAACCGGCTCAATCGCTCCCGGCTGATAGGCGATGTCCCACTTTCCCGTCTGAAGAACGTGGCATCCTTGGCAATTGAAGGTCGCCAAGGTCCTTTCACCTCGAATGACGGCCGCCTGCCGGGCATCAGGATGGAACACGTATTGCGCGGCTGGCGGTTCGCTGACCAGCCCCAATACGAACGTCATGATTTGCTCGCGCTGCTCGTCATTCAGATTGAACTGCGGCATCCGCAGCCATTCGTTGTAAGTTTTGTTCTCCGTCTTCTCGTAGTCGAAGCTGCGGGGTTGGCGCAACTTCTGCCACAAAAATCCTTCTCGCTGCTCGTGCATCAAGGCTTCGATAAAGAAACCATCAGAACCCCATGTCTTGGGATCGAGATGCGTGTGGGGGCCTTCAACATGGGCATCACCATGGTGGTCTGCTCCGTTGCCTTTGGCATTCTTTTCCTGTTCCTTCTTCAGGCGCGCCGCTTGTTCCTTCGGCAGGAACTCCAGGATATGCTCGAAGGCCAGCTTGGAGGTTTCTTTGCGCCCCCAGTCGGCCAACCCGGTGCCGATCGGGCGGGCGCTTTCAAACCCTGGCACGTCGTGGCAGCCGGTGCAGCCGAACTTGCCGATCGCGCGACGGCCGACGTAATTCAGTTTCTTTGTATCGTCGATCGGCTCTGCCAATTCGACTTCGGCTCCCTTCAGCGAGGGAAGCACATCGTGCGGGATTCCCTTGTGCAGATATTCGCGTGCCCTGGCCACCGGGAACACGGTAAGCAAGTATTCCTGCACCAGCGTATCGAGCGACATGGCGCGGGCGATCTCGCGCTTCTTGGCCTCTTCTATCGGCAGCGGCTTCTTCTGGGCATCGAGCGTTTGAACCAAACGCTGCGCATGGCCCGGGAGCTTTTCAGCAACTTCGGCAGGAACCCCTGTAACTATATACTGCTGGAGCGTGTCTTCACTCGTTTCAGGAAGCCATCGTTTCAGATATTCAAATAACTTCCTGTCGAGTTCTTTCATAGAAAGCACCGGTTCGTCCGCCGAGGGTGCGGATTCTTCACCGGTAAATGTTGTAAACGGATCGGCAACCGGCGCCCAATCAGGGCCGAGCAAGTAGGCGGCCATGTCCGCTGGCGGGTCGGTCATCCGCGTGCGCCCCTCGGCCGTGCGCTGCGACTTGCCGTCTTCGCCCAAAAGCGGTAACGGATCCAAGATCAGGTTCGGCATGGCCGTGCGGAGATGATAGCGCTTCGGATCGCGGAGCCAGGAGACCAGCCATTGCGATCCTTTCTCCGTCTTGAGCTTCGTTCCGAGCCCGGTCAGATCGGGACCGAACGTCGAGTCGGCCTGCGGCGTTTCCCCTTGCTTGTGGCAAGCGAGGCAACCGCGCGTCTGAAACAAGAGTTTGCCGCGCTCCGCGGATGCCGGCTCGGTCACAATGCTGGGAGCAGGCAAATCTTCCAGCGGACGGCTGTGATCCATCAGGTATTGGGCCATCGCGCGGGCTTCGATCGGCTCATAGAGCGCGGCCGTGTGCCGGGCATCTTCGGTCAAACCAGCGTGAAGGCCGAAGAACCGGGGCATCTTCGTCGATGCGCGGATGCTCTGCGGGTTGAAGATCCAGCGATTGAGCGTACCCGGCCCCAACTTGCCGGCCACATGACGCAGACTTGGCCCAACCTTGCGGAATGTGCCGGGGCCTTCGACCGTTTTCACCTGGTCGGCCAGTTTTTGGGCTGCCGCGGTCAGCACGGGCGGGCGTGTCAAATAGGCTTGCAGCTCAAAGGTGTCCTTCCGCAGAGGCGGCTCGCCGCTTTTCTGTGCCTGCTTCAGGAGCGTTGAGAGAGCAATTCGCGATGCAATGTCATTGGGCTGGCCAGCGATCTCCTGAGCCAGCGCGAACATATCCGGCGTAACGGCGGGATCCGTCAGCAGTTTCTCGGGGGCTCCACTTCGCGCCGAGTCAATTGTCAAAGCCTCCAGCAACCTCAATCGAACAGGCGTGTCCTCGGGATGTTGGGCGATTGTGTGGGCCATGGCCACAATGTCTCGCACTTCGTCGATCGACCTTTGGAACGTGGCGGCGGTAATCTCCGCCTTCTTGGCTTCCACGGCTTTCAGGTCTGCCTCAGCTTTGCTTTGAGCGGCCTTTTCCTGCAATTTGGCCAGGTCGTCCCAAAGTTGCTCGAGCGAAACACCAGATACTTTCTTACTTCCCGACGACAGGTCTCGCAGCTTTTCGAACTCGGGCAATCGCTTGGGAGCTTCGATCTCCAGCGCCGCGCCGGCAGCATAGTACATTGGCTCGGCCCGCATGTCGGGGCCGATCGACTTGGGTCCGTCAAAGCCGGTGATCTCGTGGCATCCAAAGCACCCCATTTGCGAGATCAATTTGTAACCGGCCACGACCCTGGGCGCGGGCGGTTCGGGAAAGCGCTGGCTTGGCTCCAGATCGACAACGTCATGATGGCACTTCAAGCAGCTCGATTCGATGAACCGCTTGGGGTACATCGGAAAGATCCAGTGATGGTTGGGAGCATAGCCGTATTTTTTCTCCCATTCACCTTCCTGCCGCAATGAATTGGGGCCATGGGAAGCGTTCAGAAATGAAGTGCCGCTCCCTTGCCCTTGATGGCAGATCGTACAGCCCACCGACTGCATCTTGTGAGGGCTAAGCGAACCCATGAACAAATCGAGCCGGGGATGGGTGGCAAATGGATGGGGCATGCCGCGACGCAGAGTCAGTGTGATGGGCTTGCCCCAAGTCACCTGGCTAAGGAGGTAGCGCAATGCCTGCTGGCGGCTGAGAATCTTTTCATCCCGCGCGCCGACCCGGATGTGCGTGATTACATCCCCGCGTAACAGACCGACTTTGGCGGCCGGAGTCTCCGGCCAGACCACTTCGATCGCCACATCCGCGGGATCGAGCATCCCCGTCTGGGCGATGCGCAAACCATAGATTTGCTGCGTCGCAGAGTTGAATTGCTGATCGCTGAAGTCGGTGTCGGCAGGAGGCCGAGCGATTTCCGGCCGCGGCGCGGGCGTCGGCAATTCCACCAGGACGGGAACAGGAACCTGAATCGGAAACGCCGGGTCGCTGGCCGATCCGGCGCCGCTCTTTTCGATCTGCTGGTGGCAGGTGATGCAACGGTCGAACCGGGCCACATCCTTGAAATTGTTGTTGATCGTCAGCTTGGGGAGCCAGATCTGCTCGATCTTCAGCCGCGGACTGAAGCCGTCAAGAATCGGCAACTCGACCAAAGACTGGATGATGGAGTTCAACCAATGCGTATGCACAAGAAGCGATTCCTCCATTTTGGCCACCTTGGCTTGGTAGTCAGCCAGATTTTTCGTGGCCAGATCTTCATTGCGTAGAGCGGCTTTCTGCAAATCTTCGAGCCGCCGGCGCTGGGAGGCGGCCTGCTCATAGCGAAGCGTTAACTCGTTGATCTCCGCTCGAATCGCATCGATGCGCTGCTGAAACTCAGCCATCTGCTGGTCGGAGAGCCCATCGCGCACGCCGATGTCCAGCTCGCTCTTGACGGCGTCATAGTAGGAGCGTTTCATCTTTCGCTTGACTGCCGCATCGTCTTCGACGAATTTTACCTTGGCAATCGCAGCACGCATCCGCTCGACCAATTTATGTCGAGCCTCAACGACTTGCTCAAGTTTTTTTGCGTTGATTTCGTTCTTTGCCTTGACTTCGCCGCCAGAAGCAGTCCCTTGCACAGCCGCCTTGGTCACCTCCGCGGCAGGCTCGGCGGCTTTTTCCTCATCGGCAGGTTTGGGGGTCGGAGACTTTGACGCCACCGGCGGCGCCGCCTCGGCGGGCGTCGCGGCTTGAATGGCGGCAACAACCTGCTCATATGCCTGGTGAATGCCCGTGTCGTCGCCAACTTGCTTCTTCAAGGCTTCAAGAAATTGGGTCAACAACGCCCGGTTTTTCGGCTCGGAGAGTTCGCTTGGCGGCACTTTGGCTAACTTGGCATGGTCTTCGACCAGCGAATCGTTATCTGGAGGGTGGCCCCCCTTCGAGGCCAGATACTTGTCATACAGAGCATCTGCCAGAAACGCGTCGATCAATTCCTGCGAGGGAGGAACCAACTGCTCTTTCTCCAACTGCTTCTCGAGCCGCTGTCGCTCCAACTCAAAACGCTGGGTTTTCTCTTCCGCAATGCGTGCGGCAATATTCCAATCGTCGATTCGCTGCGTTGTGTTTTGAAACTTCTTCCACTCTCGATTGTGGTCCGCGGCCAACATCCAGATGGTGGTAATCAACATGGCCAGCGTTGAGAGGCCGAACACAAAGTGCATCAGCTTCAAATCGCGCCAAGTTTGTTCGGTAGCAGGCATGTTTAGCGGTGGAGCAACGCTCCACGTTCTTCTTCTCTTATGGCGATGGACTACAAGTTCAAGAAAATCTCAGGAATGTAAATGATGTACTTCAAGTTAAAGACCCAGCGTAACGCCATCTTGATCGGCAATGCCATCATCAACAGCATCAAATTGGCCAACAGAATGTAGCGGAAGAACCCCATCTTCAAAAAGAACTTCCGAAAGATCGTCGTGGCCATAAGCGGCGGCAACAGCACCAGATAGCCGAGCGTCAGCACGATGCCCAGCCCTTCGCGCTGGAGTATGAACCAGAACTGAGTCAACGATGGGCTGTTCGCCGGCGCCAGCGGCAGCGGCAAATGGAGCCAGTCTTTCCAAAACTTGTCGGACAGATTGACGTTGCTCAACGGTTCGACTTTATGCGCATCCCAATACTCATAGGGACCGAAAATATTCCAGTTCGGCCCGCGCAAGAACGTCCCCAGCACAATCAACGTCACCCACAACACGAGAAACCCGAACTGAAAAGTCAGGTAACTGAACTTTCGCTGCTCGATCGTGTAGTAGCCGTTGCCTTCCTTGTTAAAGTCGATGTACGGAATGGCCATCAACCCTACGACCACCACACTCGGCAGCACCACGCCGGCCATCCAGGGATCGAAGTAGACCAGCATCTCCTGCAAGCCGAGGAAGTACCACGGCGCCTTGGACGGGTTGGGCGTTTTCACGCCGCTGGCCGGCTCTTCCAAGGGAGCCTGCAGACCGATTCCCCACACGATCAACACGGCCGTCAGCACGATCATGCAGATCAACTCGGTATAGACCAAATCTGGCCAGACCAGCACCTTCTCGTCGTCTTCCTTCTCCTTGGGCGGCAAGCCCTGCTTCAATCGATCGTCATTCACCACAGCCTTGGCTGCTGCCAGCCAGGTGAAGAAGGCCAACAGAAACACCAGTCCCACGATCGGCACATTGTCTGGCTTGGCGGCAATCCCGTAGAAGTTCATGTCGGTCATCGACAGGCCCAGGGCCAACAGCCCCAGGTTCAACCCTGTCCAGGCCACCCACCATTTCACGAAGAATCGGCGGCCCAGATAGAGAATCGTCAGCACCACCAATGTGCCGACGCTATAGACAATGGCGCCGATCGTTCCTTGCAAGGCCTGATTGGCCAGCATCTTGAACCGCTCGGGCATGCCGGGCACCAGCAAAGGGTTCTTGCTGAAGGCCAGCGGCGCCAAGACGCCGGTACAAAAGCCGGCGACCACCAACCAGAAAATGGCCGCACCCGTCTTCTTCTGGCGATACCAGAGGAAGAACGCCATCATGGCGTTCAGCGCCGCAAGAATCAGGTAGAAGCTACCCAAAAAGTTGCCGACGTGGCGGACGTGTGTGGCAAGATCACCGTGCATGAAATTCCGTTCCGAAAATCTTCCTACAGCGGTCCACTGATGCCGCCATCTTTGCGCACCCGCCAGAAGTGAATCGCCAACAGCAGCGAAACCACCAATGGAATAGCGATGCAATGCAAAACGTAAAACCGATTCAGTGTTTCCTCGCCGACAAAGCGCGCACCCAATAACAAAAATCTCGCGTCGGACCCACTGGTAATCATGTCTATGCCGCCAATGGTTAATAGCTGCTGCCCGGGGCCCTCATAGCCAAGGATCGGCGTGGCCCGGGCCATGTTCGAACCGACCGTGATAGCCCAGATCGCCAATTGGTCCCACGGCAATAGGTAGCCAGTAAACGACAGCAGCAACGTCAACAGCAACAGAACCACGCCCACGACCCAGTTGAACTCCCGCGGCGGCTTATAACTGCCGGTGAGAAACACTCGGTACATGTGCAGCCAGACGGTAATCACCATGGCATGCGCGCCCCAGCGATGCAATTCGCGGAGAATGCCCAGGCTGGTGGCGTCGCGCAGGGCGAGAATATCGTTGAATGCCCACTCCAGCGTCGGCCGGTAGTAGAACATCAGCAATACGCCGGTGATCGTCTCGACCAGAAACAGAAAGAACGTCACACCACCCATGCACCAGGTGTAGGAGAGCGCGATCCCCTGCTTCTTGATCGATACCGGGTGAAGGTGCAAGAAGAAGTTGGTGAGCATCACCACGATCCGGTTTCGCCGATCGATCGGCGCCGGATGGCGGAACACGCTCTTCCAAAGCTGAGACTCACGAATCACTTCGCTCAGCGGTTCTTTTTCAGCCGTAGGCATGGGTAGGCGTCAAACGGACAGGGCGGTAGGCGGTACGAAATTCTTACGTATTCACGAAGGACGAGGCATCTTCCCACTGCCCCAACTCTTCCTGGAACTTGCGGCTCTTATCGATTTCCAATTGGCCGTCCTCCGACATCCGAATCGCATAGCGTTCCAGAGGCCGCGGGGCCGGTCCTTCAAAGTTGACTCCATCCTTATAAAACCCGCTGCCATGGCAGGGGCACTTGAACTTCTGCTCCGATTCCAGCCAGTTGGGAGTACACCCAAGGTGCGTACAGACCGAAGCCAGTGCAAAGATCTCGCTCTGTCCCTTGTATTCGAAATTGACCACCCAGACGCCGAACTGCGCCTTGAACTTCTCGCTCACCTGCCCAGGCGGAAATTCATCGGGAAAGCCGACTTTGAATTTGCTTGGCGGCTCGGTGAGCATGTTGGGGAACATGAAGCGGGCCAGTGCCAATGTCCATATGCCACCGATAGTGGCCAGCATCGTGAATCCCGTGGCCATCCAGGTGCCAAACAGCACACTGAGGAACATGAATGCCCGGCGTGGCTCAGGCTCCGATTTCTTTCCGGTCCCAGCCGCTTTGCCGGCTTTCGGAACCGCATACTCCGGCTTCGTCGGCGCTGGCGGAACCGTCAACTTGGCGGCTGGGGCGGGCTTGGCCTTGTCGGTCTTCTGCGGCGCGTCAGCCTTGGAGACCGGCCCTGGCTTGTGACCTCCACGCGCGGCAGCCAGGATGCTGGTCGTATCGAGACGCGCTGCGGGAGCTTTTTCTTTGGGTGCAGCCTTGCCGGCAGCGGCTGGCTTGGCAGCAGGCTTTGCTTCAGCCTTGGGCTGCGGCTTGGCCTTGGCTTCGGCCGGCTTGGGCGCTTCAGTCAGCTTATTTGCGCGGGCCAAGGCCAGAATATCGGCAACGCTGGGACGCTGCCCTGGCGCGAGCTTCGGCGCGGGAGCTTTCGTTGCGGGTGCGGCAGGCGCAGCCTCTTCCGCCACCTCTTCCACGGGCGCGACTGGCGTTGCCGCCTCAGGTTCGGCAGCAGCCTCAGGGCCAGGCGCGGAGCCACCTCCGCCGCCGTCCGCTTTACGCGCCGCGGCGAGAATCTCCGCCACGGACATCTTCTTTTTTTCAGCCATGTTCGCTGATCTCGTCGCCCTTCTGGGGCGCGGTCAGGCGTGTCGCGAAAATGTAAGCCCAGAAGGTACTCGCCGATCGTACTGGCCGTGCTCCGCAGGTTTCTTCATTCGATTTTCGGATTTCTTTCGTCATTCGTACTTTCGACATTCGTCATTCATCCGCCAGGAATTGTACAATGGCTCCCTACAATTCACTTAGGCGACGTTGAAAAGCAAGGACAAGCAAACTCATGAAGGTCTTGGTTATCGGAAACGGCGGACGCGAACACGCGCTGGCTTGGAAAATCGCACAAAGCCCAAGGGCGGATCGCGTTTTCGTCGCCCCCGGCAATGCGGGGACGGCGATCGACGCTGAGAATGTGGACATACCCGCGACCGATGTTGCGCGGCTGCTGAAGTTCGTCCACGACAACCAGGTGGACCTGACGGTGGTCGGACCCGAGACGCCGCTGTGTGAAGGTATCGTCGATATCTTCACCAAGGAAGGGCATCGCGCTTTTGGCCCATCGAAGGCCGCGGCACAGCTTGAAGGTAGCAAGGTCTTCTGTAAGAAAGTGCTGCGGCAAGCCGACGTGCCGACGGCCGAGTATCGCGTGTTCCGCGATGCCGAGAGTGCCGCGCTCTATCTCAACAGTCAGCGTGAAGATCTCCCTGTGGTCGTCAAAGCCGATGGCTTGGCCGCAGGCAAAGGGGTGATCGTCTGTAGCAATCGCAACGAAGCCTTGGAAGCCGTGCGCCGCATCGCCATCGACAAGGAATTCGGCGCGGCCGGCAAGCAACTGGTCATCGAAGAACGTCTGGAAGGAGAAGAAGCCAGCGTGTTGGCAATCACCGATGGCCGCACGCTGCTGGTGCTCCCTCCGGCGCAGGACCACAAGCGGGCCTTCGATGGAGATACCGGCCCCAACACCGGCGGCATGGGCGCCTACTCACCTACGCCGCTGTTGGACGCTGCCTCGCTGAACAAGATTGAAGAGCAGATTCTGGTCCCCACGGTCCACGCCATGAAGCGTTCCCGCTGGCCGATGCGTGGAGTGCTCTATGCCGGGATCATGATGACTCCGCAAGGCCCCAAGGTGCTGGAATATAACGTCCGCTTCGGCGATCCTGAGTGCCAGCCGATTCTGATGCGGCTCAAGAGTGACTTGCTCACCATCCTGGAGGCGACCGTCGATGGCCGCCTGGACGAGATCGAGCCGCCCCAGTGGGATACGCGTCCTTCGGTGTGCATCGTCATGGCCAGCGAAGGATATCCGGGCGACTATGAGCGAGGGCGCCCGATTCGCGGCTTGGACGACGCCGCCAAGCTTCCCGATGTCAAAGTTTTCCACGCCGGCACGGCCACAATGGGAGACCAAGTCATTACCGATGGCGGACGTGTCCTGGGTGTCACCGCGCTGGGCACCACGATCGCCGCCGCCAAGTTGCAAGCGTATAAAGCCGTGAAATGCATCCGCTGGGAAGGGGCCTGGTGCCGCAAGGACATTTCGGACAAGGCCCAGGGCAAGGGGGTGTGAATAGAATGTCGAAGAAGGATTTCTTCTCGTCGTCGTAGCATGGGATTGCAGCCCGTGCAACTCGGCGATCGCAAGAGCCAAGAGCTGGAAGCTCATGCTACATTTTTCACTTGGAGGACTCCGATCATGTCTCTTCCCAAAGCCAAACCAGGCGAAGTGATTGACGTTCGGCCACTCGGCCCGCGGCTGGCCAAAGCAAAAACCGAAGTGTTGGTAAAATCGGACGAGGTGGAGGTGTTGCGGCTGGTCCTGCGGGACGGCAAGCGTATCGACACGCACAGCGCGCCTGGCGAAGCGCTCATTCACTGTCTCGAAGGAGAAGTGGAACTGAACCTGGCGGACGGGGCGCGCAATTTGTCGGCTGGCGAGATGGTCTACCTGCCGGCCTCGGAGCCCCACTCGGTTCAGGCCGTCGCGGATAGTGTCCTGTTGGTGACCCTCTTGTTGTCCCCCACCGCGCCGATGATGCACTACGAAGCCAACAGTAGCGACGAGACGCTGTTGGATAGTGTGGATGAAGCTTCGGACGAATCGTTCCCCGCCAGCGATCCCTCAAGCCATACACCGATTTCAAGTTCGTAAATGGAAGTAGGACCGTCTCGCCGAGACGGACCTTTTGTTGACGCTTGAGACTACGAGAACTCGAAAGGCAGAGGGTTGACGTTTACTGAAGTCTTCCTTCTTCGGCGATATTTTCTCTTACCATAGATCCAACCTGAAAGGTCCATTCCGGCAGAATGGACCTACTTTGTCATGCCACACGAACATTCAGCGCGCGGCAACCTTTCCGGAGACCCCACGGCGCGCGATCCGGTCTGTGGGATGCAGGTGGCGATTGAATCTGCACCAGCCACGGCACAGCACGAGGGCCAGACCTATTACTTCTGTTGCCCTCGCTGCGCGGAGAAGTTTAGTGCGGATCCGCAGCGATATCTTTCGCCGCAATTGGTTACGCTCGGCCAAAGTACCCCTCACGCTCCGCGTGAGGCAAGTCATCACGCGGAGCGTGATGGATACTATACCTGCCCCATGGACCCGGAGATCCGCCAGTCCGGCCCCGGTGATTGTCCAAAATGTGGGATGCCGTTGGAGCCCGCGGGTTTGCCTGTCGTCGCGACACGCACCATCTACACCTGCCCGATGCATCCCGAGGTGCAGCAAGACACGCCGGGCGACTGTCCCAAGTGTGGCATGCCACTGGAGCCAAAGAGCATCGAGGCGGACGAGCCGCACGATCATGAGACTCGCCAACTGGCAATTAAGTTCTGGTTTGCCGCGGCGCTGTCGCTCCCTGTGTTCGTAATCGCCATGGGGCACATGTTCGGGCTGCATGTTCCGCACGCCAAGTGGATCGAGTTCGTGCTGGCCACACCCGTGGTTCTGTGGGCCGGCGGTATTTTCTTCGTCCGGGGCTGGCGATCGATCGTCAACCGCAGCCTCAACATGTTCACGCTGATCATGGTCGGCGTCGGCGCTGCATACTTTTATAGTGCCGTGGCCGTGATCGCGCCGAACATTTTCCCAGAGTCGTTCCGCACGCATGGCGAAGTCGGACTCTACTTCGAGGCCGCCGCCGTCATCACCACGCTGGTCCTGCTGGGCCAGTGGCTGGAAGCCAAGGCTCGCAGCCGCACCGGTCAGGCGATTCGAGCGCTTTTGGGTCTGGCCGCCAAGACGGCCCACCGCGTGCGCGACGACCGCGAGGAAGATGTGCCGGTCGAAGAACTGGTCCGCGGCGATGTACTCCGCATCCGCCCTGGCGAAAAAGTGCCCCTTGATGGCATGGTGCTGGAAGGGCGCAGCCATGTCGATGAGTCGATGCTCACCGGCGAGCCGATCCCGGTCGAGAAAGGACCGGGCGATAAGCTGATCGGCGCCACGATCAACCAAACCGGCGCCCTGACGATGCAGGCCGAGAAAGTGGGGGCCGAAACACTGCTCGCTCAGATCGTGCAGATGGTGGCCGAAGCGCAGCGCAGCCGCGCGCCGATCCAGGCCCTGGCCGATCGCGTGTCGGGCTACTTCGTGCCGGCCGTGATCCTCGCCGCCATTCTCACCTTTGTGGTTTGGGCGACTTGGGGTCCGCCTCCTGCTCTGGCCTATGCGATGGTCAACGCGGTGGCGGTGTTGATCATTGCCTGCCCCTGCGCCCTGGGTCTGGCCACGCCCATGTCGATCATGGTCGGCATCGGCCGCGCGGCGCAGGCCGGCATCCTCATCAGCAATGCGGAAGCGATCGAACGGGCGGAAAAAATCACTCATCTGGTCACGGACAAGACCGGCACGCTCACCGAAGGCAAACCGAAAGTCGTGGCAGTCCATGCGGTCGAAGGCATCGACGAGCGAGAACTCCTCGAACTTGCCGCCGCCGCCGAACAGCCGAGCGAGCATCCCCTCGCCCGGGCGATCGTGGCGGCGGCCCATAGTATCCCTCACGCTCCGCGTGAGGAAAGCATCACGCGGAGCGTGATGGATACTATCGACGTGGCCGAGCCTTCATTGGAGTACAGGCTTCAGCCTGCTGACGAAGAGAAGCAGCCTAAAGGCTGGACTCCAACTGCGACCAACTTCACCTCCACTACCGGTGGCGGCGTGCAAGCCACCGTGGGCGGCGCCACCATCCGTATCGGCCGTCCACAATTCCTCCGCGACTCCGGCGTTGCTCTGGGTGCCTGGGGCAACGCCCCAGAATCCTCTACTTCAGGGGACGCCCTCGTGGCAACGTCCACAACGGTCTGGGGCGGCGCCTCGCTTGCCCCAGGCACCCCAAGGCCCACTGGCTCCTTAGAATCCCTCGCCGCTGACTGGCAATCCCAAGCCCGCACCGTTGTCTGGGTGGCCCGAGACCATCAACTCCTGGGCCTGATTGCCATCGCCGACCCCATCAAATCGACCACGCCCGAAGCGATCCGCGTCCTGCACGACCTGGGCTTGAAGATCATCATGTGTACCGGCGACAATCGCCAGACTGCCGCCGCCGTGGCCAAAGAACTCGGCATCGACCGGTTCGAGGCCGAAGTCATGCCCCAAGACAAAATTGCCGTTATCCGTCGATTGCAAGCCGAGGGCGCCGTCGTTGCTATGGCGGGCGACGGCATCAACGATGCACCCGCCCTGGCCGCCGCCGATGTCGGCATCGCCATGGGCACCGGCACCGACGTAGCGATTCAAAGCGCCGGCATCACCCTGGTCAAAGGGGACTTGCGGAGCATCGCGAAAGCGTTGCGATTAAGCCGCAGCGTGATGAGCAACATCCGCCAGAACCTGTTCTTTGCTTTCATCTACAACGCCCTGGGCGTGCCCATCGCCGCCGGAGTCTTGTATCCCGTGATCGGCCTGTTGCTCAATCCGATGATCGCAGGCGCAGCGATGAGCTTCAGCTCCGTGTCGGTGATCGCCAACGCGCTGCGGTTGAGGCGGACGAAACTATGATGACGGGGACTGTCCCAATTTTTGTCTCAGCAAAAATGGGACTGTCCCCTTGGGAAAGCTTGGAGGGGTTCGAAACTGTGATATAATAAAAAAGGAGAGTCATTCCTCAGGATTACTGATATGACGACTATCGACTTCGAACCGCTATCCGTTGCTCTCCCATTGCGCGAGGATCCGCCGGGCGTGTTTCGTGTTGGGCAAAGCAGAGTGCTTCTGGAACTCGTACTTCATGCCTTTCAGCGGGGAGAGAGTGCGGAAGGGATCGTGCGGTCCTATCCGACACTGAAATTGGCCGACGTCTACACCATCATCGGCCGTTATCTTGCTGATCCTGCGCCGTTCGAAAACTACTTGCGGCTGTGCGATGAACAGGCAGCCTCGATCCGGCGTGATATCGAGGCGTCCCAAAAGCCCGTGATCGGCCGGGACGTGTTGATCGTTCGTGCCCGTGCGCAAGGGCTCGTGCCGTGATTTCGTTTCTGGTGGACCAGAACTTCAATGAGCACATTGTTGACGGGCTGGTTCGTCGCGACCCACGACTGAGTTTTACGCTCGCACGAGACGTTGGCCTGGCGGAAGTCCCGGATCCGATGCTGCTCGAATGGGCCGGGGGTCAAGACTTGGTCTTGCTGAGTCATGACGGCCGAACGATCCCTCCGTCCGCCCATGCACGCGTCGCGGCCGGTCAACGCATGTCCGGTGTCTTCCTCGTTGACGACCGCATGCCGATCGGACAAGCGATCGAGGAAATCCGCATTGCAGCGCATTGCTTGACGGCTGACGATTGTAAAGACGTCGTTGTGTACTTTCCGCTGTAATTTCCGCGAATGAAAGAACCAAGGCAAGTCGATATCGCCACCCATGTGCGTTCGGTGCTTACATATTGATAAGCATCGTTGTTCCGGAGGGACATGCGACATCGCCCCGGCATTTAGTTTTGCAATTTGAGTACACGAAATGTCATCTCTCAGCGTTATCCTCTTGGCCATTCTCGCCCAGCCCGGCCCTGCTGTGCTCACTGACTTCAAGGGCGACTGGTCGCACATGGCCCGCATCACGCCGCAGGGCTATGTCTGCCATCGCACCGCCGAACCGCTCTCCATCGACGGCCGAGCAGACGAACCGGCCTGGAAGAAAGCCCCGTGGACTGCGTACTTCCGCGATATCGAAGGAGATCGCAAGCCGGAGCCGCTGCACAAGACGCGGGCCAGGTTGCTGTGGGACGACCGCTATCTCTATATCTACGCCGAACTGGAGGAGCCGCACGTCTGGGGAACGATCACTCGCAAGAATGCCGTGATGTTCCACGACAACGACTTTGAAGTCTTCATCGACCCAGACGGCGACAACCACAACTACTATGAGTTTGAAATGAACGCGCTCAACTCCATCTGGGAGTTGTCGCTTGCCAAACCGTATAAGGACAGCGGGAAAGTGAACGACCCCCACAATCTTGTCGGCACGAAATCAGCGGTGCATGTGCGGGGCACGCTCAACAATCCGGCCGACAAGGACGAAGGCTGGTCGGTGGAGATCGCCTTTCCACTGAGCGAACTGAAGCAGTTTGCCGGCAACTCGCCTTGTCCCCCACGAGATGGCGACTACTGGCGGCTGGGCTTCTCGCGCGTCGAGTGGCAGACCAAGATCAACAACGGCAAATATGAAAAAGTGGCCAACACGAAGGAGTTCAACTGGGTCTGGTCGCCGCAGGGACTGATCGACATGCACCGGCCGGAGCGGTGGGGTGTCATTCAGTTCACGACCAAGCCGCCGGGTGAGCCGGTAAAGTTCGTCATGGATCCCACGCTCCCCGCCCGCGATCTGCTGATGGGTGTGTATCACAGGCAGCGGGCCTACTTCCAGAACTATGGCCGCTGGGCCGATAATCTCACCGCCCTGGGCATGACGGACATGAAGCACGAGAGCATCGCTGAGCCGGTTACGATCAAGCTCAGCGGCAACGACTATCTTGCCACGGCCAAAGTGCGCATGCCGGGCGGCAAGGTACGAACGCTGCACACCCGGGCGGATTCAAAACTGTGGGTTGGAGAGTAACACCATGGGCCACACCGGCACAACCATCGACGACCAGCTCCTTGCTTGGCTTATGCAGCAACGACTGTTCTTCGTTGCCACCGCGCCCCTGGCGCAGGACGGGCTGGTCAATGTCTCCCCTAAGGGACTCGATACGTTTCGCGTTCTTGATCCGCGAACCGTGGCCTACCTCGATCTCACCGGCAGCGGGATCGAGACGGTGGCGCATGTGAAAGAAAACGGCCGCATCGTGCTGATGTTCTGCGCATTGGAAGGCTCGCCCAAGATCGTCCGACTGCATGGCCATGGCGAAGCGATCGAGCCGCCGCACGCCGATTTCAGCAACCTGTTGAGCCAGTTTCCCGAGCAGCCGGGTGTGCGGTCGATCGTTCGCGTAGCGTTGACCAGAGTGGCCGACTCCTGCGGCTTCGGTGTTCCCCTGTTCGAGTTTCAGGGCGAGCGGACCACGCTTGGCGACTGGGCGCGCAAAAAGGGACCGCAGGAAGTGGCCGCCTACCAGCAGGCCAAGAACCTCAAGAGCCTCGACGGCTTGCCGGGATTGCTCGATCCAGTTGCTGAAGTCCGCCAGTAATTCCTTAGTTACTTCGGCGTGCGGCGAATGCCCGATAAAGCGATTACGGCGCTTTCATGCCCTGACATGGGCTGCCGGGCTTCCCAGGTAGCAAATGCTTTACGTGCCGCCTTCAGTGCCCCATCTTCCGCGGAAAGCAGCCTCTTGAGATGGGCTGCTGCGGACGATTTCTCAGCTAACGCAAGGCGGCGACGCAATTCCTGGCGAGCCATCGTGCTGTCGTTGATCTCACCCAGGTGGTCCTGCAGCTGGCGGAGCAGGGTGTCGAGCCGCTCGCGGTTTGGGCGGGAGACGGCACTTCCCGCCAGTTCCAACGCATAGCGCAGCCGTTTGCCACGAATGCGCAGTTGGTGGAGCGATTTGCTGCTGGTGGGCTTGCCGCACAGAGCCTGCTGAAATCGCTCGGCAGGACGTTGCAGTCGCTGGCGGATGAATTTGGTGTAACTCGGCTCACGGCCTGGCGCATCGGGGCGGCCCCAGCGGACGCGGGCCAGAAGTTTTTTCGTCCGCCGCTCCAAGCGACCGGAGCGAAGCAGGTCTCGACAAATCGCCACAATCGGCTGTTGTTGCCGACGGCGCTCCGCACTCAGATGACGGAACAGCGCGGCATGACCATGCCGCAGGCCATGTTGCTCAATACGTGCCAGCAGAACGTCGCGATCGCGAGCCGCGTCACACGCACGACGAATCTTTTGCATCATCCGCCGCATCCGCCGGGCTTTGCGCCGTGGCAACAGCGGTTCCAGCAGATCGAGCGCCGCCACAGCCCGTCGCGCCGCTACCCGCAACCGGTGAACAGGCTCTTTACTTTTCTTCCACTCCACGGCGGCCGGTTCGATTCGATCGCGCACCTCGTGCAGCCGTTGCCGCAATACCTTCGCAGCCTCGACCGCCGCGCGTCGGCCACTGGTTCGCTTCGACTTTGCCAACTGGGCAGTTGTCATGGCTGTTTCATCAATGAACGTCTTCCGCCTTCGGCTCGGGCAGGAAGAAACTAAAAATCAGGCCCACGAGATAGACCGTAAAACCCACGGCCGCGGCGGCGTAGGCAATGCGTGCCTCGGCACTGGCGCCCCCCAGCGACAACATGCCGCTAAGCCACGGCGTCAGCGCGGCGAATGAAGTGCCGATCATCCGCCCCCCCACGTTGGCCGCAAAACTCTCACCCGTACCACGCAAGTGTACAGGGTAGGCCTGTGGCAAGTAGTTGCCCCAGAAACTGAACTGGGCCACGGTCAGCAACCCGGCCACGAAAATACATAGATGCAGCGGCGTGATCGGTATCGACTCCAGATAGGCCCATTCCAGGGGAATCGTCAGCAAACTGCGATTGTGATCCGCCACGGCAAAGGCATAGAAGATCAGCGGCATCGCCAACAAACCGGGCACTTGAAAGAGGCGCAGCAGAGTCCGACGACTGACGATGGCCACCACCAGCAGCGCCAACAAGAACCGTCCCACCAACCCGCCAATTTCTTGCACCTTGGTGTAATTGGCGGCAGCCAACTGGATTCGCGGCCCCGCAATGGCGCGAGTGCGTGCGGCCGACTCCTTTTCACTCAGCGTCCCGTCCTTGTCAGCATCAAATCGCTTGTCGTCAATTTTGGTGGTCGCCAGAGCCTCCTTCACGTCGGCCTTCACTTCCGGCAAACGAGCGATGATCTGCGGAATCATCTGAATCGCACCGAATGCCGCTCCGTAACCCATGGCCACCATGATCGTGGTGACCATGGTGGTCCTGAGCAGATCGGGGGCGAAGAGTGCCGCGAAGCTGGGTCGCTTCAGCGTGCCTGATTCTTTTCGCTCTTTCCATTTGGGTGATTCCGGCAGCCAGGGTCGAATGATCAGCAGTGGCAGGGCTGGCAGCAGTCCCGACATGAGCGTGTACCGCCAGGCCGCATGGGGTTCCTGGATGGTTCCAAGAAATGTCAGCCATTTCGTACTCAGCGCCGGAAGGCTCGCCGCGTATTGAACGACAACTCCATTGACGATCGCCACCAACAGCCCACCCACGGACGAAAACGCCTGCGTGTAGCCCAACACTTTTTCACGCTGGGTCCGATCATCAAACAACTCAGCCAGCCAGGCGGTGGCTGCCACAAACTCAACGCACACGCCGACAAAGGTAAAACACCTCAGTACCAGCAACATCCACAGCGAGGTGCTGAAACCAGCCGCAAACGCGGAGACGGCGTATAGCAGAATGCTCCACGTTAAAACGCGCCGCCTACCCAACCAGTCCGTTAAATAGCCTCCTAATAATCCGAAAACGCCGCCGCACACCGCGGGAACGTAAAACAACAATCCCACCCAGGTATTGAAACGAGGCGTACCAGGGGCCAGCCCGCCCAATTCCATTAGTGCCGGCCGGGCGATCAGCGGCAGCATCAACAGTTCATAAATGTCGAACGCAAAGCCGATGGCCGCCATCACGCAAATGGCCCATTGGACACCGGTCAGTTTGCTGGCAGTCTGGGTAGAGTTTGCGGCCATCATTTCTCCGAATGGCGAGCGGGGGGCGTAAGCCCCCTATTGTTTGGGCGGGAAGGCGCGTCACTTGCGCCTCCTGATCGTAGTTTTCAGGCTAAGGACTAGCAAGGACGTATCAATCGCGGGGGTTGTATCTGAATGCCGGTAAGCAGGTAGTTGCCGACGGATCGGGGAAGAGTTATATAGCAAGTGGCGGCAATGTAGCAGGCACGCTCCGCGTGCCGTAGCAAGATTGTTTGCACGCTTGATTGATGTGTTTCATCGAGAGGATTTTTGCTGCTTAAAGTTCCGGGGACTTCGCCTCGCCTGAGGCTCGGCTCCAGTCCCGGCCACCCCAGCGCAGCATGTTTGTTTACACGTTTGATTTTGTGGATTTCATTGTCCTGTTACGGCACACGGAGTGTGCCTACTACTTTCATCGTGGAGTTTCTCTTGGCCATGCGAAAAAGCATCTTGCTCCTTGCCGGCATCGCGCTCCTGACTTTACCCGGCTTGGCCCAGGCACAGCCGGAAAAGCCGGCCGCCGCCCCTTCGGCTGATGAAAAAGCGATTCGCGACAACGCTGCCGCCTACGCCGCGGCGTTTAACAGTCGCGATGCCAAAGCCATGGCTGCCTTCTGGTCACCCGAGGCGGTCTACACCAACCGGCTTACCGGCGAGCAGGTCGTCGGTAAGGCGGCGATCACCAAACAGATTGAGTCGCAGTTGAAAGCCGCCGGCAAGGTGATACTGGAAGTGGTCGTCAAGAAAGTCGAGTTTGTCTCTCCCAATGTGGCCATCGAACGGGGCACGACGCTTTTCATCCCCGAAAAGGGGACGCCGGACGAGTCGAACTATACGGCCGTCGAAGTCAAGCGCGATGGCCGCTGGATGTTGGACCGCGTGACCGAGGACGAAAAACCATCGGTTCCTGTCGCGCGAGAAAAACTTCAGCAACTCGCCTGGCTCGTTGGCTCCTGGCAAGACGAAAGCCCCGAGGAGCACTTGGAAACCGAATGCCATTGGGCCCGCAACGAGAACTTCCTCATTCTCTCGTTCAGGGCATCGATCGCCGGCCGCACACAGATGGCCGGCATCCAGGTAATCGGCTACGACGCGGCCAACAAGCAGTTCCGCTCCTGGGTGTTCGACTCCGACGGCGGTTTCGGTGAAGGCGCATGGACACAAAAAGGGAAACAATGGTTCATTCACCAGAAGGGATCACTCCCCGATGGACGCACCAGCTCCGCGGTGAATGTCATTCGCCAACTCGATGGCGACTCATTTACATGGCAATCCACCAATCGCGAAATCGATGGCCGTATCGAACCCAACGTCAACGAACTGCGCATGGTCCGTCAAAAGTAGGTCAGGCTATTGCCTGACGCATAACACTTTAGCCTCGTACCGAACCACCAAACCTCAGAATAAATCCAAGATTCTAAGGGCCACTGCCATGAAAAAGAAAATCCTGTTTGCCAGTCTCTGCCTCGGGTTGTGCCTGTTGATCGTGGGCGATCTACCCGGCCGCGGCGGTTTTGGCGGCGGTGGGGGAGGAGGTCGCGGCGGCGGATTTAGCGGCGGTGGAGGAGGTCGCGGAGGATTCGGCGGAGGAGGTGGTGGAGAGTTTCGCGGCGGCGGCAATTTCGGAGGCGGAGGAAGCAGCTTCCGTGGCGGCGGTGATTTCGGCGGACACTCGCCAGCGGTTGGTCGGCCAAGCTGGGAAGGGGGAGGTGCGCGATTTGGTGAGGGTGGAGCTGGAGAATTTCGCCCCGGTGGTGATCTGGGCCGGGGTGGTGCTGGAGAGTTTCGGCCAGGAGGCGTTGGCGAATTCGGGCGCGGCGGGGCAGGCGAATTCCGACCCGGCCAGATTCCGACGCGCGAGGGTCTGCAAAACTTTTTGGACATCCCAGGCGCTGGCGGCGCTGGCGAGTTCCGCCCGAATTGGGCAGGCGGCGGCATGGCCGATCGTGGAGCGGCCGCAGCGTTTTTGGAAAATCATCCTGGCGGATTTCAGCCTGGAGAAGGTGGCAGCGGAGAGTTTCGTCCTGGCGGTGGTATACGGCCCGGTGAAGGTGGCAGCGGTGAGATGCGCCCCGGTGGCGGAACTCGTCCCGGCCAGAATGGCGGCGGAGTGCAACGCCCAGGCGTTGGAGTCCGGCCAGGGCAGGGGGGCGCGGGCGAGCGTTGGAGCAACAACCATCCCAACCGCATTCCCGATCGCAATCAATGGCAAGATCATCGCCAGAATCGCAGCAATCAGATTGCCCAGCAGTGGAAGGACCACAACTGGCAGCACCGCGATTGGTACAACCACAACTGGTGGAACAACCATCGGGGGCCCTGGAACTGGAATCATCCTTGGGGCTGGTATTGGGGTTGGGGAGCATGGGGCGGCTTGTCGAGCTGGATCCCATGGGGCTGGACCCAACCGGTCTACTACAACTACGGCGACAACGTCTACTACAACGACGGTAGCGTGTACTACGGAGATCAACCGATCGCCACCCAACAGCAATATGCCGATCAGGCTCAGCAGATTGCGGCCAGCGTGCCGCAGGATGTGAAGCCGGCGAACGACGATTGGATGAGCCTGGGTGTGTTCGCCGTAACGCAAGACGGCCAACCCAGCGGCGCCGATCCCAACATGTTCATCCAACTTGCCGTCAGCAAGCAAGGCATTTTGGCCGGCACCTACCAGAACACCACGACCAATAAAACGCAAAATCTGGAAGGAATGGTGGACAAAAAGAGCCAACGCGCCGCCTGGACGGTGTCCGGCCAGAAATGGCCCGTCATGGAAACTGGCGTCTACAACCTGACGCAAAAAAACGCTCCGATGCTAATCCACTTCGCCAACGGCCAGACACAACAATGGCTGATGGTCCATGTGGACAAGCCGGAAGGAGGCGATAGCGGAGACGCCAGCACCACTCCGCCGCCGCCAGCACCTGCGGAGTAGTGCGTGTTTGGGTAGCCGGGACTGGAGCCGAGCCTCTGGCAAGGCCCAAAATTATCAAGGCGAAGTCGCGGAAATTCGGTGCCTCAGTCCACGTCCTCTTCCTGGATATCCTCCCCATACCCTGGCGGAAACGGGTTGGGCATATGCCCTGGGAGCTTCTCCGAACTTGCGTCCCGCTTTGAGGATCGTTTCCTACCAGGGGGTTTGTCCTGCTTTGCATCCTGCGGCTTACCCTGCGGCGTAGTGGGAGTTCCAGCGCGACCTCGTTTGACATACCCTGGCGGCGGATCGTCCGTCGCCTCGTCGTCCGCTGCATCCTCGCTCAACTCAACCTTGAATGCATCCATCCACCGTGCCACTTCGGAGGGCGGCAGCGGCCCTTCGGGCTTGGCCACTTGAGGCACCGCACTGCGTCCTGCACTGCGCCGCCGACTCAACTCGGCGCACCAGACATCGCTGTCGATCGGTTGTGCCCGTCGCCGCCGGGCAGCATTCTGAATCCGGTGATCGCTCGAAACAACCGTCAGCCGCTTCGGCGACGTGTCGGCCTGGATCGAGCGAAGCGGATGGTCATCCCATCTCGCTCTAGCAACCTCGGCAGATTGTGAGGACCCTCCCGGGCGTCAAAGACGATCGTCGTCCGAGGGCGTTCCTCGTCCGTGAGCGACGCTGCCAGAAATCGGATCAGCGCCTCGCGCGCTCGTTCGAACGTATGCGGCCCATTTCCCTGCGGCATTACGCCTGAGGCGTGGAGCAGATTGTAGCCGTCGATGATGATCGCCATGAGTTGGGTCGCCGCACGAAGCAAACTGTAGCCGGAGCCGTAAGACTCTGGCTGAGGTGGGCGTCACAAAAGTAGGCTCCTTCTGCCGGAAGGTGCCTGGGTGTCATGCGCAGCGCCCAATCAACAATTCAGGCCTTTTAGCAAGTTTGGCCATGTCGCCCAACCCAGCCCACGCCCGCCAGGCGAGGGCTACTTAGCTTCCAAATACACCTAACAGCCACAACAGCAACAAAATCAACGCGATGATTCCCACCGCGCCGCCGACCGCAGCGCTGATTCGTTTGCTCGATAGCGGCTTGTCGCCGGCAATCCGACCCGTCTGACCATTGAGCATAAACCGATACAGCTTATCCTGATAGCGGTAACTGGCCAAATAAACCGGCAGGAGTATCAGGTCGGAGCCGATTTGCGAGTATTCCGTGCCAACTTGCAGTTCGCGCTGCGTGTCGCCTGGCAGAAAGGCTCCTACATCGGCCTGCACGCGGCGATCGAACTCACTACGGCACTGCGCCAGCGCCGTCTCGCGATCGACCGAGTATTCTTCGCTCAGCCAGCCGGCCAGGAAATAGGGTTCGTAGCGCTTAAGCGCCTCCAGGCGGAACGGCTGGATCCGCTGCGAATCCTGCTGGCCAAGTCCGCGACTGCCGGCCACCAGATATCCTGAATAATAGTCGTGATGCCGGCCGGATAAGTTCCACCATTCGGTTTCGCGAACCTGCCGGGTTCTAGTTTCGGTCTTGCCGTTGACGGTCACGGTGTAGGACTCGGTTCGATACCAGTATTCGCCGATCTCCGCTCGCCAGGCGCTTTCGGCCAGCATGGTGAAGGACCAGAACGGCAGATAGACTCCCCGCAATTTGCCTTCGAGCTGAGCCAGCCGCAGATCGCCAGGGCGGAACCAGGTGTTCTCGCGCAGCCATTGATGAAACCGGCTGGCGGCCTGATCGGGAGGAATGGCAAAACCGATGACGAACTCCGGCGGCTGGCGGCCCGTTTCCGCCGGGGCAAAATCCACGACATACGTCGAATCACAAAACGGACAGACATAGCTCCGCTGGTTGGCATCCATCGCCACTTCCGCGCCGCAGCTTTCACAGCGCAAGAACTTCTGGATGATTTCCGCCGCAACTGGCTCCGTCTCCTGAATCTGGCCGCAGCCGTTGCAGAAGTGGTCGCCGGGTTCGATCGGCGCGCCGCATTTTTCACAAGGTCGTCCCTGCGGAGCCGGCTGATCTGCAATCTCGGCGTTTACGATTGATGTCAAAGTCATATCAATCGGAACCCTTGTCAAAGTGAATTGAACCACAGAGGCACAGAGGACACAGAGAAGAGAAAAGGAACGCTAATACGCGCTAATCTTCGCTTATGAGATTAGCGTTAATTAGTGAAGATTAGTGTTCCCACAAACTTTTTCTTTCTTCCTCCGTGCCCTCTGTGGTTCCCCATTTTTGAGGAGCTATTGCTCTTTGCGCTGATCGTAGATCGCCTGCAGCAGCGATTCCACGTCCTTGTAAGCCTTCTTGCGAGCCAACGCGGCGTCCACCAGTCGGCGTGCATCGCTTTCGCTGTGCCCGAGAGTACGCAGGGCTTCAAAGGTTTCCCGGACCACGTCGTGCTGGACGTCGGCTTCGCGTGGCTCGTCGCGCAGGGCCAGCAGAGCAAACTTCGGCACCTTGCGCCGCAGTTTGGCCACAATCCGCTCGGCGGTGGCAGGTCCGACGCCAGGGAGCGTGGAGAGCGTTTTGAGATCCTGCTCCTCGATGGCCGTGGCCACTTCTCGCACCGGACGGACCATCGCCCGCAATGCCTTCTTCACACCGACTCCATCGACGCTACAGAACAACTCGAAAAACTCCCGCTCGGCGATATTGAGAAAGCCCACCAGCCGCGGCGTCATCCGCCCCTGCATGGGATTCCCTTCCAGGTATTCAATTGTGTGGAGGCTCACGTCGTCCCCCAGCCGCGACTGAAGCTGCCGCCGGGCGAACTCAGGGATCAGCACTTCATATTCAAACGCGCCGCAGCCGAGCGTGGCCTCGTCGTCCGCCACAGCCAGCAATCGGCCTGTGATTTTGGTGATCATGGTTCCTTCCGTTTAGCGGCGGGGGCAACGCCCCGCATTTTTCTCACTTTTCGACAGGCAACGAACTTGGCTTCCAATCAAATGTAGGTAAAGTGCGTCCGTCGCTCGTTTGCAGTCCGTAGCGGCAACTTGGTGTGCCCTCGGTTCCACCATCTGGCCGCGTGGCAATTCGTACAATGCCAAGCGACTCCACTGGTGTCACTTCGCCAGGGTCGGCGACGCCATTGGAGTTGGCGTCGCGCCAACCGGCCAAACCAAGCAACTCCCGGTCAGTCAAATAGCCGTCGCCATTGTTATCCAGCGCGGCGAGTGGCTGGTAGCCATGGTCCCAGAATATCCACCAAGTCACGGAGCCAAACAATTGCCGGCCGCTGGTGATCTGTCCTTTCCGTTCCGGATCCCACGTCAACAAGTAGGACTCGCGGGCCAGCCACGGCCAGCGGCGCGCGATGCCGTCGCCTACCAGATCGAAGTTTACAGAAGCGTCTTTGTCGAGATGGGCCGCCAGTGGCAGCGGCGCGTCGAGTCGAAAGATGATCGGCGTAACGGCGATTGAATGTACCGGGAATGTCTTCACGTATTTGGACGCTTCCGCCAAATAACGATCTTCCTCTACCGTACGATTACGAGGCTCCAGAATCCGTACAATCGATTTGGCAGCGTCGAGGCTGATGAGCGAATCCTCTTCCGGACCTCCATGCTGCTTCTTGGTATCCGACGGTGCGGTTAATTCAATGGCCTGGCGATAGGCGGCAACTGACTTTCCCTCCCAGGTGTCGGCTCCGGCAACAAACGCCTGTAATCGCTCGCGGATTGGCTTTTCCAGGTTGGCGATGGCGTCCGTGGCCATCGCCGCTTGGATTGCTTTTTTCTCGCCGGCCGCTTGTTCATACATCCAAGCCAGCCCCAGCGTTGCCAGCGCCTGTTTCCGCCGCGCCTGCCGCGGAGGAATTTCCCTGGGGCGTTCTTCCTTAACCGCCTCTTCAGGAACAGCTTCTTCAGGCTCGTTCTCAGCTTTGTCAGCAGGCAGCTTGGGGACGACCGGTTTGGCCAACTCAACGGCTTTGGCATAGTTGGTCAACGATGACTCAAGATGAATGAGTCGCTCCGAACTGAGCGGCTTATCACGGTCGGCGCGGGGCTCGCGCACCGTTTGATAGGGGGCAAATTCGGGCAAGTCCTGCCGTCCCGAGACTTCTACTTTATCGCCACCGGACGCGAACGCCATGCTATGCACGCGTCCCAGAACGTAATAGCCTTGCCAATCCTTGGGATTGTCCTGGATGTGGCGTTGCATGCTCTCCAGGATCGTTTGAATGGGCACGTCGTCCGTGGATTTTGCCCACAAGGCTTCCGCCGACTTCGGCAATAATAACGCGCTCACAAACAGTCCCACCCATGCACCCTCTCGCGTAAAGCGCTGTCCCCAATATCCCATGACGATGCTCCTGGTTTGGTGTTTTAACGCCCAGACCGCCGCTTGACTGTAACAGTTTCCCATCGGCCGACAAGCGGCGGCCGAGCGTCATCCAGCGTTGTTGCCGTCTGCGTCACGGCATTCGATGCGCAGCGACCGCTTTGGCCTTGGCAGCAAGATAATGGTGGCACAGCGCAATCGCAAGCGCGTCCGCAATATCTGCCGGCTCAGGCATTTTGACTAACGCCAGTTCCCGGCGGATCGCTTGTTGCATTTGCGACTTCGGCGCACGGCCGTTACCAGTGAGGATCAATTTGACCTGCGTGGCATTGTAGCTGGTCACTTCGATGTCGGCCTCGGCGGCGGCCAGGCAAATCACCCCTCGGGCGTGCCCCATCAGAATCGACGTTCGCGGCCGATCGTAGTGACTGTAAAGTTCCTCCAGGGCCATGGCGGCCGGCTTGAGCGAGGCGATCACTTCGGCTAGGCCGTCGTGGATCTCGCGTACCCGATAGGCCAGCGAGCGGCGCTGCGTGCTGCGGACCACGCCGGCCTCGCAAACGTGCAGTCGCTTCTCGCGCGGCTCGATCACGGCGTAGCCCGTAATGTTCAGGCCGGGATCGACGCCGAGGATGCGGGATGCCGGGGAAGTGGTTTGGGGTGGAGTGCGCTGCATGGGGCTGTCACTGACGCTAGGGGGACAGTCCCACGCTTGCTCCGCAGGCCATTGTCACTGGGCTGGGGCAAAATTGGGACAGTCCCCGGCGCTATGTTGTCCACTCCGTGCCGCCGGCTCGGTCTTCCAGCGTGATGCCGGCGGCAGTTAGCGCCGTGCGAATCTTGTCGGCAGTGCCAAAATCCTTGCCCGCCCGGGCGGCCGCTCGCAATTCAATGATCAGTTGCATCAGAGGAGCCAACGATGAGCCACCCGTGGCGGTCCATTCGGTCCCGCCGGCTCGGTCTTCCAGCGTAATGCCGGTGGCGGTCAGGGCCGTGCGAATCTTGTCGGCAGTGCCGAAATCCTTCTTCTCCCGGGCGGCGGCTCGCAATTCGATGATCAACTGCATCACGCCGGCAACATGCTTGTCTTCGCCGCCGGGTGCTTTCGCGGGGGGTGCCATGAACAACCCTAGCGTGGCCGACAGTTCGCGCAAAACGCTGAACGACTCAACCAGTGCTGTTCGCAGGTAGGTATCCTGAGCGTTGTCTGTCTCCAACCGCTGATCATCGATGAACTTGTTAATGGTGCGGGCCAGTTCAAACAACTCGCCCATGGCGCTGCCGGTGTTGAAGTCGTCATCCATGGCGGCTAAGAATCGTTCACGAATCTGTTTGACGGCGTCAAGCGTCGCTGTGGCCTGGGGAGAGAGAAGCTGGGCTGTGAAGCGAGCATCGCCCGTGGCCCTATCGACTGCCTGCAATGCGTAGAAATCCTGACCTGTGACACGTTCTAGCCGTTTAATGAGTCGGTAGAACGACTCCAGCCCCACGGCCGCCTCGGCAATCGCTTCATCGCCAAACAACACGGTGCTGCGATAATGGGTTCGTAACAGGAAGAAGCGAATCCGCTCTCCTCCCTGCTGAGCAATCAGATCGGCCAACCCGCCGGCACCGTCACTACGACTCATCTTCTTTTGACCCTTGGCCGCTTCCGCATCGGGAACGCCTTCAGCACGATCGCCACGGCCGCCGATCTTGCCGGCTTCGGCCGATTTCCTCAGCAGTCCGTTATGCATCCAATATTTGGCCATCGGTTTGCCGTGGCAGCACTCGCTTTGCGCAATCTCGTTTTCGTGATGGGGAAACACCAGGTCCAACCCACCTCCATGTATATCGAAAGTCTCACCTAAAATGCCGCGACTCATCGCCGAGCATTCGATATGCCAACCCGGCCGGCCAGCGCCCCAGGGGCTGTCCCAACTCGGCTCACCGGCCTTGGCCCGCTTCCACAACGCGAAGTCGGCGGCATTACGTTTTCGCGCGGCGGCTTCTCCCCCTTCACCTTGAACGGCGTCAATCGTCCGGTTGGTCAACTTCCCATACTCCGTGTCCTTGGCGACGTCAAAGAACACATCTCCGTCCGAATCGTAGGCATAGCCCCGTTCGATCAGCGCCTGCGTGAAGGCGATGATCTCACCCATGCACTCGGTGGCCTTGGGCATGTGGTCGATCTGGTCCACACCCATCCCGGCCAAATTGCTCAGATAGTCCTGCGTCATCTCTTCGGCCACCTTGGCCATCGGGATGCCACGCTTGTTGGCGGCCACGATGAGCTTGTCATCTACGTCGGTGATATTGACCACCCAAGTGACTTCGTATCCGCTGTAGACCAGATAGCGCTTGATTGTGTCAAAGATCACCGGGCCGACCATGTGGCCGATATGGGCTTTGTCATAGACCGTCGGCCCGCAGAGATAGATACCGACATGACCAGGGCGAACCGTGGTCATCTGCTCTTTCTTGCGCGAGAGCGTACTGTAAACACGGATCGGCGCGAGCGGCTGGGTTGACTTGCTCATACTGCGCTTCGGCATGGTCGTGCTCATGGTTGAATGTCCTATTCCTTTTCCAACAGTGCCACACACATCGCTTCCACCGCTTCTTCTCGACCGACCGGCCCCACTCGTTCCCCGGTCTTGGCTTTGAGGCCGACTTGCTCTGTTTCAATGTCAAGTATTTCGGCAATCCGGCGGCGAATCGCATCGCGATGCGGAGCCAGTTTGGGCCGCTCCATCAGCACCACACAATCCAGGTTCCCAATCTGCCATCCGGCGGCCCGAATCTTGTCGGCCGCGATACGCAACATGTCACCCGAATCGCGTCCCCGGTTCACTTCGTCCGTGTTGGGAAACATCTGGCCGATGTCCCCCAATGCGGCGGCCCCCAACAAGGCGTCCGTTATGGCATGGAGCAATACGTCTGCATCACTGTGGCCGACAAGCTGCCGGTTATGCGGGACCGACACGCCACCCAGGCGCAGCGGCCCGCCCGGCTCCAGCCGGTGCGTGTCGTGTCCAATGCCGACGCGGAAGCGTGTCGTAGTAGGGTCTCCTCTTCAAAACGGGCGAGCGGGGGGCGTAAGCCCCCTGTTGATTGTGCAAGGAGTAACGGGGGGCTCACGCCCCCGCTCGCCATCCAATCAATGCGCGGAATTATAGCGGAGCACTGCGGATGCGACAAAGCCGGCTTTGCGGGCGGCCTGCCCCTGCTTGACAGACGCCTCATTCCGCATCGGCAGCACGCGACCGTCTCACGGCGTCTGTCAAGCAATGGCACCGGGCCTTATAATCACCCCCAGCATGGCGATCATCGAAATACAGGGTCTGACCAAATCCTATCGCATCTACCGGAAACAGGAGGGGCTCCTGGCCGCCATGCGGGGACTGTTTTCCCGGACGCATAAGCAGGTTGAGGCGGTTCGCGGCATCGACTTGACCGTGGACGAAGGGGAGTTCGTGGCCTTCCTCGGTCCCAACGGAGCCGGCAAGACCACCACGCTCAAGCTCCTCTCGGGCGTCATCACCCCCGACAGCGGCACCGCCCGGGTCATGGGTTTCGTACCCTGGGAGCGCGACAACGCCTACCGGCGACGGTTCGCACTGGTCATGGGCCAGAAGAACCAACTCTGGTGGGATCTGCCGGCTCAGGAATCGTTCCGGCTCCATCAGCAGATCTATCGCATCGATCCGGCGCAATTTGAACGGACGCGCGACGAACTGGTCGATTTGCTGACGGTGCGACAGTTGCTCGGGCAGCCTGTCCGTGAACTATCGCTAGGCGAGCGAATGAAAATGGAACTGATCGCCGCATTGTTGCACTCGCCGGAAGTGCTGTTCCTTGATGAACCGACGATCGGTTTGGACGTGGTCGCCCAGCACAACATCCAACAGTTCCTCAAGCACTATCAGCAATTGCGGCGGATCACGATTCTGTTGACCAGCCACTACATGAAGGACATCGCCGCGCTCTGCCGCCGCGTGGTGATCATCGCCCGGGGGCAGATCGTGTACGACGGATCGCTGAGCGGCATCGTCGATCGATTCAGTGGACACAAGATTGTGTCGCTGCTGTTCGCCGACGGGGCCGTGCCGGGAGACTTGTCGCGCTACGGCCAGGTCCTGGAGCATGTGCCGCCGAAAGCCAAACTGCGCATCGACCGCGGCGTCGTGGCCGACGTGCTCGGCAGCATTCTGCGTACCCACCCGATCGACGACGTAAGCGTGGAGGATCCGCCGCTGGAACAGGTGATCGCCGAGGTTTTCTCCGCGGTGTCTCAACAGCAAGACAAAGAAGAAGGCCGGGAAGCAATGGGCGCGGGACGGAGTCAATAGTCAGATGGAAGCCATCCAAGCCCGCGCCATGACCTGGTGGACAATCCTGCGGATCTGCCTCGAAGAGAGGCTGGTCTACCGGGGAGACTTTGCGCTCGGCACGCTAATGCGATTCCTGCCGATCGTAACTCAGATTTTTCTCTGGAGTTCGATCTTCACGGCGGTCAGCGGGAACATCGCCGGCTACACTTTTAACGATTTCATCGCTTACTATCTCCTGTCGATGGTCGCCAGGGCTTTCTCCAGTATGCCGGGGCTCTCTAGCGGTATCGCCCGGGACATTCGCGATGGCACTGTGAAGAAATTCCTGATTCAGCCGATCGACATGGTAGGCTTTCTGTTTCTCATGCGGGTGGCTCACAAGCTGGTCTACTACGGCGTGGCCCTGGCTCCGTTCGCGCTGGTGTTCTACTTGTGCCGCGGTTTTTTCCCGCCGGTGCCGGATGCTGTTACGATCTGTGCATTCGTATTGTCGCTGCTGATGGCGTTTATGCTTGGCTTCTTCCTGGAAGCGGCGATCGGACTGTATGGCTTCTGGTTTCTGGAGATCAATTCGTTGATGTGGATTTACATGCTGTTCAACTTTTTCTTCTCGGGCCACATGTTTCCGCTGGACATGCTGCCGCCGCCGATGAGCTATATCGTACAGTTGCAGCCGTTGCAGTATCTGGCCTATTTTCCGGCCGCCGTCTGGCTGGGGAAGATCCAGGGGCCAGACCTTGTGCGGGGTCTGTGGCTGGAATTGTTCTGGGTCATTGTATTCTTCCTCCTGTGCCGTTTCGCCTACGCTCGGGGCGTGCGGCGCTATAGCGGATTCGGAGGCTGACATGGATGGCATAGGACGTTATCGTCAGGTGCTGCTGACGTTCGCCCGCAACAGTTTGGTGCGGGACATGTCGTTTCGCGCCAACTTTATCATCGAGGCGATCTCGGCCGTTTCCTGGATCGCCATGAACCTCGGCTTCTACGAACTGATCTTCTCCTACACCGATACGTTGGGCGCCAACACCGGCTGGGGGAAATATCAGTTCTTCGTGTTCTTCGCCACCACGACGATCATCAGCGGCATCGTCGAGGCATTCTTTATGTACAACGCGGAAGAGTTCGGCGAACTGATCCGCACGGGCAACCTCGACTTCGCTCTCTTAAAACCGATCGATACGCAGTTCCTCGTGTCGCTGCAGAAGATCGATTGGTCGAGCCTGTCGAGCACGGTGATCGGCGGCTTGATGCTCGTGTTTGCCGTCTGGAAGCTTGAGACTACGGGACAATTGTCGCTCACGTTTCTGCAAGTGGCGCTGTATCCGGTCTATGTGTTGTGTGGTGTCGGCATTTTCTACAGCTTGATGATCTCGCTGGCCGCGACCAGTGTCTGGCTCGGCCGCAATCAATCGCTCCAGCAGTTCTGGTTTTACATCACGATCTTCGCCCGCTATCCGATGGAGATTTACGATGGCCCTGGCAAGTCGGGACCGAACCTGGCGGGCAAGACACTATGGGGTCTGTTCACGTTTGTGATTCCCGTGCTGGTTGCGGTAAATATCCCCGCCCGGTTGCTGGCCATGCCGTTGTCCGATCAGCATTGGGGCTTGGTATTGTACGCCTTGGGAGCGACCGTGGCCAGCTTGTGGCTCTCGCGACGCTTGTTCAAATTGGCTTTGGGATCGTATCGCAGTGCGAGTAGTTGAGAAAACGCAGTTGAGAAAAACATGAAACTTGCTTTTAGTTCCAACGCTTATCTGAACTTCTCGATCGCCGAGACGATTCGCCGGATCGCCGAAATCGGATATCGGGGAATTGAACTCCTGGCCGATGTGCCGCACGCCTGGCCAGCGGGCCTGCTGGAAGAACAGAAGCAGGCGATCCGGGACGCCTTGGAGAAGCATAAGCTGACGATCTCCAACATCAACGCCTTCATGATGAACGCCGTGGCCGATCCGCGGCAGCCCTATTGGCATCCCGGCTGGACCGATCCCGATCCCCACTACCGGGCCATCCGCCGCGAACATACCAAGCGATCGTTGCGCCTGGCCGCCGACCTGGGTGCGAAGAACGTCACGACCGAGCCAGGCGGATTTCTGCTCGGCGACCAGACCTGGAAGCAGGGAGCCGATATCTTCTACGAAGAACTGATGCCCTGCGTGGATCTGGCCGGCGAGTTGGGGGTGCTGTTGCTCATCGAACCGGAGCCGGAACTTTTGATCGAGCGGTTTGGGCAATATCTGGAGTTCATCGCCCGGATCGACTCACCCTGGGTGGGCCTGAACTTCGACGTGGGCCACGCCTATTGCGTGGGCGAAGATCCGCAGGATTGGATCGCCAAAATGGAGCCACACACCCGGCACTATCACTTCGAGGACATTGCTGCCAGCAGGGTTCACAAACATTTGATCCCGGGCCATGGTGCGATCGACTTCGGCGCGACGCTGAGCGAAATCCAACGCACTGGCTACGATGGATGGCTTACGGTGGAGTTATATCCCTATATCGACAATCCCGATGCGGCGGCTCGCGAGGCTCGGGAGTTTTTGACGGCACAATGCCAGCAGTTGGGTAGTGTCATGGAATGAACTGAAGTCTTACGACTTCAGCTATGGGAACTACATGTCACAAGTTCGTGCCTATCTTCAGTTGCTGCGGTTCCCAACCGTGTTCACCGCCATCGCCGATGTGCTGATGGGGGTGGCTGTTGCCGTGGCATCGTCGCACAATCTGGCAGTCAGCGGTGACTTGCGCGGAGAATTGCTGGCTTTGCTAGGGCCCATTGTTGCCTTGATCGCCGCCTCTAGTTGCCTCTATCTGGCGGGTATGGTGCTCAACGACTATTTCGACCGCCAGCAGGATGCCGCCGAAAGACCGACGCGGCCGATCCCGAGTGGCCGCGTTTCACCTTCAACTGCCGCCGGACTTGGGGCAATCCTGCTGTTGGCCGGAGTCGCGTGCTCGCTGGTGGCAGCCCGGCTCCTCAGCGGTTGGCGGCCGGCGCTGATCGGAGTCGCAATAGCCGGCGCCGTGTTGGCCTACGATGGATTGCTGAAGCGAACTGTAATTGCACCACTCGCAATGGGAACCTGTCGTGGGCTCAACGCACTGTTGGGCATGAGCCTTGCCGCAACCGCGTGGCAGACACCTCATTACTTGATCGCGGGCGGGCTTGGCCTGTTCGTGGCTGGCATCACAGCGGTGGGACGAACCGAAGCCAAGCAAAGCCATCGCGGTTGGCTAGGCATTGGCCTGCTGCTGATGTGGCTCGGCATGGGGACGATAGCGGCTTTCCCACATTACCCTGGCATCGCCACGCAGTTGGGGAACTCGCTTCAAGTCTGGCTCCTGGCGTGGTTATTTCTGGGACTGCAAACCGGCTGGCGGCTGTCGCGGGCACTCGTCGATCCGACGCCGAGTCATGTGCAGGCGGCCGTGCGGGGCTTACGCCCCCCGCTCGCCAAAAAACGGGAGAATTGAAATCTTATGCCAGTCGTATTTTTGCTTTCCATACCTGGGCTGCGAGCAGCCGATGTCGCAGCCATGCCTAACCTCAGCAAGTTGGCGGCTCAAGGCGGCCAGGCTTCACTGACGCCGAGCTTTCCTTGCGTCACCTGGCCGGTGCAGGCCAACATGCTTACCGGCTCGCTTCCCAGCGAGCACGGCGTAATAGCCAACGGCTTCTACTGGCGCGAGCAGCGCGAAGTGGAAATGTGGACCGCGTCGAACCAGAAAATCCAACAGCCGCAACTTTGGGACGTGCTGAAGCAGCGCGATCCGAAACTAAAATCGGCGGCTTGGTTCCCCATGCTCAGCAAAGGCTGCGGGGCCGACTACATCTGCATGCCGGCGCCCGTCCACAATCCGGACGGCAGCGAATCACTGTGGTGCTACACCCGGCCAGTTGAGTTGTACGGCCAACTTCGCGACAAGTTCAATCACTTTCCACTACAACATTTCTGGGGGCCAATCGCCAATATCAAATCCACTGCCTGGATTGTCGATTCGGCGGTCGAGGCGGCCACGCGGTTCCGGCCGCACTTATTCTATATCTACTTGCCGCATCTGGACTACGCCGCGCAGAAGCATGGGCCGGACAGTCCTCAGACCGCCGCCGCCGTGGCTGAACTCGACGAGACGCTCGGCCGACTACTGACGGGGGTCGAAGCGGCCTATGGCCAGTCGCCCCTGTGGCTGGCGGCCAGCGAATATACCATCACGCCGGTGGAACATGTGAGCTATCCCAACCGCGTGTTGCGGGAGGCGGAACTATTGGTCGTTCGCGAGGAAGGGCAGGGGAGCGCGGCGGCAGGTGAACTGATCGACTTCGAAAACAGCCGGGCCTGGGCCTTGGTCGATCACCAGTTCTCGCATGTCTTCGTCCGCGATGCCGATCCGGCCACCATCGAGGCGGTCTGCAAACTTTTCCGTGGCCATGAGGGTATCGCCGAAGTGCTTGCCGGCTCCGAGCGTATACGCTATCAGATGGATCACCAGCGCAGCGGCGAGGTGATTCTTATTTCAACGAGCAACAGTTGGCAGGCCTATTACTATTGGCTCGACGATGCCCGGGCTCCATCCTTCGCTCGCACAGTCGATATTCACCGCAAGCCGGGTTACGATCCCGTCGAACTGTTCTTCGATCCGCAGACCCGAGGCATTCCATTGGATGCAACACTGGTTCGCGGCTCACACGGCGCCCCGGCCAACGAGCCGTCGCAACGCGGCGTGATCATCGCGTCGAAGCCGGGCGTGTTGGGCGAAAGCGCTCTACGCGACACGGATGTGTCGAACGTGGTACTCAAGCAGTTTGCCATCTGAAGATGAGTGCAATCCGTCTTAGCCCCCAGCCAGCGGCCGGGGGTTGATGCCACGGATCGAGTTGTGCCAAGATCGAACTCAGCGCCGAATTGCAACATGATGCCAACCCCCGGCGGCTCGCCGGGGACTAAGACGGCAACTCGTTATCACAAAGCTTATACGCGCGGCTCGAAGCGGAACCCGCGGCTCTGACCAAAGAACGTCAGTGGATTCTCATAGACCACTCTCCGAATCAACGACTCCGCGTGACCGCGCTTGCGCATCTCTAGAATAAAGTCCGGCACGGCCGTCGGCTTCGAGGGACCCCAATCGCCGGCGGAGTTCACCAGAAGCCGCTCGGGGCCATAGCGCTCGACGATGTCCGCCGCCCGGGCGGGAGTGCATTTGGTCACCGGATAGAGCGTCATGCCGGCCCAAAAGCCCGCTTCCAGCACGGGTCGCACCGTGTGCTCCTCGACGTGATCCACCAAAACGCGCGAGCGATCCAGACGCCCGTCGCCGCAGAGCATGTCCAGAATCATCCGCGTCCCCTGATATTTATCTTCCAGATGGGGCGTATGGATCAGAATCTGCTCGTTCGTTTTTACGGCCAGGTCGATGTGTTCAAGAAAGACCGTGGCCTCATTCCGAGTGTTCTTATTTAAGCCGATCTCGCCGATCCCCAGCACGCCTGGCTTGCCAAGAAACTCCGGGATCATCGCAATCACTTCGCGCGAGAGCGAAACATTCTCGGCTTCTTTGGCGTTGATGCAGAGCCAGGTGTAGTGCTGGATGCCATACCAACCGGCCCGCTTGGGCTCGAACTCGGTCAGCTGCCGAAAGTAATCGCGAAAGCCATCCACGCTGCCGCGATCGAACCCGGCCCAAAACGCCGGCTCGCTGACGCCGACGCAGCCCATCTTGGCCAACGTCTCGTAGTCGTCCGTGACACGAGAGACCATGTGGATGTGGGGGTCGATGTAGTTCACGGCGCGGGCACCTTCAATGTCGTGCGCCAGGCTTCATCGAAGGGACGCGAGAAGGCCAGTTCCACCCGTTCCGCGCGATCGTCTCCCTCGCACAAAAGAAGTTCCAAGCCTACGCGAAGCTGAACGAGCCGCGGATCTTCACTGACAGGTCCGGCAGCCCGGTCGATCCGGTCCAGCGCCGCGGCGACTTGCAAAATCCCCGCGCGAATTTCCAGAAACTCTCGATCGATCACATCGCTGCGAGTACGGAGAGTAGACATGGCAGAACCCAAAGTAGTAGGCACACTCCGTGTGCCGTAACCGGAGAACGAACAAGGATTGTATCGCAGTATTCTCTGACTGCAATCGCGGAGTAGCTTGCTTAGTACCAGAACAACTCTTGCTACAGCACACGGAGTGTGCCTGCAACAATAAGCGCCCTCCCTAAAACGCTCCTCCGCCATCTCCCTTGGCGGGACGCTTTTTGAAGGCTCCGCCCGAAGGAGCTTCTGTGGCTCCCTTACCCAGCGGCACGCTCCGCTCGCGTCCCTGGTAACCCATATACTTGACGAAGTCAGGCAACGTCATGGTATTGACCTTGGCTTCGTTGGCGTCCTTCATCATCCGGGTAAACGACTTGAGCGCTTCGGGACTTTTGACGTTTTCCGTCGGGCGATCACCCAACACCAGCACTTTAGTGGCCGGAGTGACCAGCCCGGTCATCTTTCCTTCATCGTCAATCATGGCGTCCACAATGCCGCCATTGTTGCTGATCAGCGTCAACAGTCGGTTCAGGTCGCTTTGGCCGTCGCCGTCGAGATCGATAAACCCTGCCACAGCGAATCGTTCCGGCTTGCCGGCGCGGAACGAGGGGTTCATGATCTTGTCCTCTTTCATCAACGGATCTTTGATGTCGTCCTTGGTGATCGTGGCTTCGCTCAGGTGGGCGTCGAGGATGCGGATCACTTCGATGGCCCCTTTTTGCTTGACATTCTCGCCGGCAATGTTGCTGGCCGAGCGGTCGTAGACGCTGAAGATCATTTGGGGCTTGATGCCGTCGGCCCGACCGCGATCGATCCACACGGTGTGCTCGCGTTGGTTGACGCGGACAATGGTTCCATCCGGCGCGTTGTAATCCACCTTCTGAAATTCTTCGATGGTGGACTTGTCGGTCTTGTTCTCATCTTGAAGTTCTTTGATCGCCTTGTCGCGGGCTTCCTGCTCCTTGGCAGCTTTGGCTGCAGCATCGGTAGCTTGTTTGTTCTTTTCCTCAATCGTGTGGGCCAAAGTGGCTTTCTCACCTTCAAAAGACTTGCGCTCCTCTCCAAACTTGGAGCGATCCGCCAGCAATTCGCCGGTTTGCGCCTCGAACTCTTTATTAAACTTGGCTGCCGCGATCTTCGTCTTCTCCTTTTCTTCCAGCTTTTCCGATTCCAAACGGGCAATCGTCTTTTCCTGATCCGCCAGCTTCCCCTGCAGGATCAAATAGGCGTCGGCCGCACTCTTGAGCATTTGGGGATAGGTCTGGGCGACTTCTGGAAATGTGGCTCCGTAGAGAGCTTTGTCTCGCTCGTGCTCCTCTTTGATCTGGTCCACATCACTTTTCTGTTTGTCCTCGTCCAGCGGCCCGCGGCCGAGGCTCTCTTTGGCGAGGTTTAAGACCGTGTTGATCGCAACCCGCTTTTGAGTTTCCTTGGCGGCGAGTTCTTCGGCCGAACTCTTGGCGAGCTGCGATTCCTGATTTTCCTTATAGAACATGAAGGTGGAAACGGCCAACGCAATGGTGATCAACACGAAGATGATCAACGCAATCTGCAAACCAAGATTAGGACGATTGGCGGCCATGAATCACTCTCCTCAAGAAAACGACACGTACCCCTGATCTCTCTGTTCCCACACAAATGCACATCAACCCGAAGCGTAAGTGAGGCTTCACGATTAGCGGGTTGAACCGGCCGGCTGCACCACGGGTCCAACCGCTACAATTCGTCCCAGCCATGATTTACCCTGTGCTGCATACGCTTCTACCAGCCTCCGATGATTGGTGTTTAGTTCCTATCAGAGTACGATAAGAGCAGTGCGTGGACTCTCCTACCCACCTCTTTTTTCGCCGTTTTCTCCCCGGCAAAACGTCATGTTGCGAACCGCTCTGCTTATCCTCCTGACTCTCATCGGACTCGGCTATTTGATGCCGACGAGCATGGCCACGGCCGCGGAAGACGCGCCGGCGGCTGCAACCGGCCCTGTGACCATCGAAGATATCCGCGCCCTGCGGCGCGAGAGGTCCAACTTCAAACAGATCATGGACCACATCGAGCAGCGCGGTCTCGGGTTTGTTATCGATGACGCGACTGAGCGCAAGCTGCGGAGCATTGGTTTCACGCTCAAAATGGTCGCCCAGTTGAAGGGAATGCAAGCCGCGCCCCAGGCACCGGCAGTAGCAGGGGGCGAGCCGGCGGCAGCCGATCCTGGCGCCCCTCCAGCCAAACACGACCCGCCGGCAGGCAAGCCGGTCGGCGTGCGCCGTGTCCTCGACGCCGCCACGGAACAGGAATATGCCTCCACTGCCGAGCGCTTGAAGCGCCTCGTGGCGGAGAGCAACACGGCTGTCACTGCTCATCCCACTCCCCATATGACTTTGTTTGCCAATCCTCGCGTGGCTGCCAGGGCCTTGCCCGACCTCGTGCAAGTGCAAAAGTTGATCGCCGAGCGATTCCCCGATCCCATCGCCGGGGGCGTCGATCCGCGCGGCGCCAACATCGCCCTGCTGGAATCGCGCTACGAATATGAAAACTGGATGAAAGCGCTGGTCAAAATCCATCAGGCCGCCGGCCTCAAATTCCAAAGCCAGGATCCGCTCAAAGCGATGCTCTCGACCGACTCCGTCTTCGTGCCGGGCCTGTTCAGCGTCTGCCTGCAAGGGATGGACGCGGAAGCAATCCGCCGCCGCCTGGCCTTCTCCGTCGGTTATCAATACATGGAGCAGTTGACCAACAACAAAGGCCCCGACGCGCTCCGCACCGGCTTCGGCAACCTGACCGAAGTCATGATGTTTCGCGAGCCCACCATGACTGTTCTCTCCGGCTACACCGACCGCCGGCTCGGCGCCAATCGAGCCCGCTGGGTAGACCTCGTCCGCCAACGCTTCGGCGAACGAAGGCCCGTCTCCGTTACCGATACGCTCCACTTCACCACCGGCGCCATGACGCTAGACCACTATGCCGAGGCCTGGAGCCTGGCAGAATTCCTGGCCAGCGAGCCGCGAAACTTTTCTGAACTGGTGGTCGAACTGGAAAAAGGAACCGACGCCGCCACGGCCATCGAAAAAATCTATGGCCTGAAGGAGGAAGCCCTGCTCAAACGCTGGACCATGTTCGTGCAGGGAAAGCGGTAGGTCAGGCTATTGCCTGACGCTTACTGTCCTGGATTCCGAAACCCGGCGCAAATCGGTTCTTCCGCACGCATACAACGTCAGGCAACAGCCTGACCTACGGCTATTACGCCGTTTTCCCGGTGATTAACACCGTTGGCGTCCGCGCCACTGTACGCGCCACTGTACGCGCCAGCGTTCGCGCCCTGTACGCGCTCCGTCCGCGCGGTGTCCGCGCCTTGTCCGCGCTTCGCTCGTGCATGCAGTGCCTTCTCTTTCTTCGTCAGCGGACGTCGAACGAACTGCGGCTCGACCGCCGGGAGAGCGAACAATCCCGGCGAGCCGGGGGCGTCAGCCCTCGGAGGCGTCTCTGGTTGCATTGAAGTAATGCTTTCACCAACACGCTCACTCCTCCGCGGGCTCACGCCACGCGGCTCGCCTGTGCGCGTCGGCTCTGAGCTTACACGCCGCGACTCGCCGAAGCGCTCCTGCAGTTTCCGTTCAATCTCCTCGTCTTCGGCCTTCTCGGCAGCGCGGAAGTCTTTTCGGAGCATTGCGATCTCCTCGGCCCGATCCGGCAAAAGTTCCGCCAAATACTCCCACGACGGTACTTCCTCATTGGCCAGCGGGGACTTGATTTCGTCCTCCACAACCATTCGATCTGTCGGCACTTGCCCGATGCCCGTGGGATGCATCTGCGGCGAACCTGTCGCGATCATTTCCTGCCTTTGCCGGGCCTTTTCCGCCTCCCGCGCGAACTTGCCCAGCCGCCACAGTTTGTCGATGATCTTGAGAATCATCTGGGCCGAGCGGAAATCTCCCTCCCGGGCAGTCGGAAGGAACGCGCGTTCAAGCTGCCGCAGCTTGTCGGCCTGGGCATGCAGCGACACCCCTTCGGCCCGCAGCGGATCCTTGGCGTCGATCTCACGTCCCCGGCTGATCCGCTTAAAGGCCGTATGGGGATGAACGTCCTGCAATTTGGCGATCTGCCGGACGGAGTAACCCAGGAGATGATAGTCGAGCGCCTCCAGATCGATTTCCCGCTGCGGCCGAGCGGGTCGCATCTCGAGCAGGGCCGGATCGTCGATGGCGTGATCGTCGGGAAAAACGACGCTCTCGTCGACTTCTTCATTACCCGGCGAGCCGGGGGCGTCAGCCCCTGGAGGCGTCTCTAGTTGCGATAACGCGCCAATTTCACCAACACGCTCACTCCTCTGCGGGCTCACGCCACGCGGCTCGCCAATGTCCATGTTTTCCAGTACCGTGTGCATGACTCCTGCCTCCCAATTGCGCCCCGCGCCGATCGGTCCTCCCTGGACCGACACCCCGCGCCGAGCATGTGCTTTCTTCATACGCGATCAGGTGGCCGATTCCTAGCACTTCGTGAACAAAATTACACTAATCGGGAAAAAAGTATTTTGCACTTTCTGGGGGGGTGGCTGAAAAAAGTTATTGACATGGGTTTGCGCGCCGCAGCACTTTCGGAAGTCCCACACTCGCTGTAACGAGCCAACTGCCGTAAAATCTTCAAGCGTGTATTCGGGAGATGGAGCGGAATAGCGGAACCGCCCACGCGCCGCATGAAGAAAGGACTGCCAACATGGTGAAGCAAGGAACAAAGAAACCTCGCAAGCTCGCGACAAGCGACCGCTTTCCGCTGATCGAAAAAGAACTTCGCAAGCAGACCAAAGGGGAGTTGGTGGCGATGATTTTGGCGATCGCCAAGCAGCACGCTGTTGTCTCGCGAGAACTGGAGGGTCGGCTGACTATCGAAAAGCCGATCGATCTGCTGGTTGCCGACGTTTCGTCCGCCATCGATCGGGCCACCGATTTCGATGAACGCAGGATGAACCACAATTTCGAGGTGGACTGGCAAGCTTATGAGGAAGTTCAGAAGGGGCTCGCACTGCTGGTCAAACTGGGCTATCTTGCGGACGCGAAGTCCCTGGCGCTGAAGCTGATGAAGGATGGCAGCTACCAAGTCGAATGCAGCGATGAGGGATTGATGTCCGACGATATCAGCGAGTGCCTCAATCCGGTGATTCGTGCCGTCAAGGCCGCTGGTGGTGGCGAGGCTGTGAAGTGGGCCCGCGCCATGCAAACTGCCGACCGTGTTGGGTTTATTTGCGACAACGAACTGGCAGGGCTACGGGACGGAAATCGAAACTAAATTCTGCATCGACCAGCGCTTTCCAATGGCGTACTGCACTCGCCGCAAATTGGTGTGTGGCCAACACAGGCCCGCCACCGGTGGGCTCGCCCCACCGGAGCGATGTTTGGAAACCAGTATCGATTCGGTAGATGCCTTCCTACTCGGTTGCCGGTTGTCGCCCGCCGTGGCGGGTGACAACCGGCAACCGAGAACATTAAACGAAAGCGAGCGATTTCATTCTGGTTCATAAACATCGCTCCGGCGAGGCAAGCTCGCCGGTGGCGAAGAACGACCACAATGCCATTGGCCCCCCAGCAACCCATGGTGCGAGACGAGAGCATGATCTTCGCGATCAAAGCCGAGGTTATCGATCCGCAGGCGAAGACGTTCGCATTCACTGCCCAGAAGACCATGTATGGCGGCAAGCACATCGCCACCGGCGACACGATCTTCATCTTCGCAAGCGAGAACGAAGGGGGTCCGGGACTCATCGCCCGCGGCGTCATCACCTCGGCCAGGTCGATTCCCAAGAAACCGGGAATCGCGCGGCAGACGCCGCGCGTGAGCATCACCATCCGCCGCACCGCGCTGGCGAAGCGGCGACTGGGGCGGAGCGAACTCAAACCTTTTTCCGCCTGGAAAGATGGTCGCCCCGAGACCGAACTTAATTTCAAGTTCTATCGCCAGGCCACGAACAAGATCGTCGGCATTTCGGATGAAGCGGCGGCGTTTCTTCGCGGGTTCTTTTAGCTGGCCGTCGCGAGGAGAATTTATGGAGACACCAGCTGTGATAATCGTTGCGGCTGGGTTCCTGCTTTTTCTCAACTGAGCCTCAACAAGCGGCACTGACGACGACGCGGGACCAATACGGGAATTGCAGCGCCTTAATCAGGCCGCATCAATTTACTTGCTTAACCGCCGAATCCTTACGGTTTCATTCGTTGCCGATGCCAATGTTCTCCCATCTGGACTGAATGCCACGGACAAGACAGCGCTGGTGTGCCCCCGGAATGTTACGCCTTCCCTGCCTGTTTCCACGTCCCATAGCTTGACCGTTTGATCCTGACCGGCGCTGGCGAGAATCTTGCCATCAGGAGAAAATGCTACCGCGTTGATCCATTCGTTGTGGCCCTGAAGAGAAACACGCTCCTTCTTGTTTGCCACATCCCAGAGCTTGAGTTCAGGATGTTTCTGCCCCCCGCCTCCCACCGCAAGAGTTTTGCCGTCGGGGGAAAAGGTCAAGGTATTGACGTAATATCGGTGCCCTTCAAGTACCGCCAGTTCTTTTCCCGTGGCCACGTCCCACAACTGTACCACTCCCTCATCCCGGCGATCCGATTCCCTTCCCTGGGAACCTCCCGTCGCTAGCAATTTGTTGTCCGGAGAAAACGCCACAGCCTTGATCGTTGGCCTAGGCACTTTGAGACGGGCTCGTACTTTCTGTGTCCCTACGTCCCAGAGTATTAATATTTTGTAACCACCGCCGGCGAGTGTTTTCCCGTCGAAAGAGAAAGCAACACTGTAGATCGGACTGCCTTCGGAGAATCTCTCCTGTTGTTTTCCCGCCATCAGATCCCAGAGGATAACACCGCCCGGCGTGGCCCCCGTAGGAATAGGATGCCCACCCCCCGTGGCCATTTTATTCCCATCGGGTGAGATCGCGAGCGAACATAAGCTTAGCGATTGCATCTTGAGAGTCTCACGCTCTTTCCAGGTGGCTACATTCCACAACTTCACAACGCCTGTCGAGAAAACCCCTTTCCCGTGACCGCCGGTTATGAGCGTCTTGCCATCGGGGCTGAAAACCAGTGTCCCACCCCCAGTGCCGTGACTTTCGAGGATAATTTCGTCCCGAGCTTGCGTGCGGGTACCACCGGTCTTCTCCTCCTCGGCTTGTTCCGTAGCAAACGCAATTCCTGCCGATCCAGGCGTGCAGCGGTGCAGAGACGCTAAAACCACAAAAAGGCAGACGGCGAACACAGCCATACTTCGAGACAATTGAATCATATCCGCTCTCCCTTAAATCCACCGGCTATGCAATGCTTCCGCTGCAGACTGACGCATTATACTGGGAAGCGGTATGCTTACACGTAACATGTTTGAAACAACGCAATCTCGATTACAGCGCATCCCTTGGAGACGCAGGAATGATTCGAGAACATGACTGCATTGTGCTAACGAGCGATCTGCGGGACGAAGGCTTGCAGGCCGGCGATGTGGGAACCGTGGTTCACATTCACGGCCAAGCCGAGGCATACGAAGTAGAGTTCATGACCTTGACCGGCCAAACCGTGGCGGTCGCCACGGTTCGTTCCTCGCAACTCAGGGCGGTCGGCCAGCACGATTTGACGCATGTGCGCGAACTGGCGCCGTTGTAGCAAGCAGCCGGGGAATTTCCTGGCGGGGCGTCATCCTTGGCTGAGGGTTCCTTGGCTTCGTTTGGCCACTCACGGTTGGAGTACAGCCTTCAGGCTGCTCCACCAAAAAAGCAGGCTAAAGCCTGGACTCCAACGGGAGGCTCGGCTCCAGTCCCGGCCACCCGATGGAGGCATGTGGGTGCTGGCACTCTCATAATTCTGCGGCCCCCAGGGAAACAGCGTGGGTGCAAGCACCCACCCTACGGCGTGCTACCGCCTACGCCCAAAACGGTCTGGACACTCAGCGGGCATTCGACTAACTTCCCGCCCTCTTCAGCCGCCGGACCTGGCGGACAGTTTTCCCACTGCTATCAACCGTTTCGGAGTGACGGATGGCTTCAGCCACCACGCCTGCGATCGCGCGTCGATTGCCACTTTCGCGCTTGCGCGATCTGGCATTGCCGCTGGGATTGATTGGCGCTCTGCTGGTCATCATTGTGCCGGTGCCGCCGCATCTGCTCGATGTGCTGCTGGCAGCCAACATCACGCTGGCGGTCATTATTCTGCTGACGACCGTCGCGATCCGCACGCCGCTGGAGTTCAGCGTCTTTCCCACGCTGCTATTGGTCACCACGCTTTCGCGACTCGTGCTCAATGTGGCCACGACCCGCTTGATTCTCACTCAGGGACAAACCGACGGACTGTGGGCTGCCGGCGGAGTGGTCAAAGGGTTTGGCGAGTTTGTGGCAGGAGATAAGCTGGCCGTCGGCATGGTCATCTTCGCCATTTTGATTGTCATTCAGTTTGTCGTGATCACCAAGGGCGCCACTCGGATCAGCGAAGTGGCCGCTCGCTTTGCACTCGACGGCATGCCAGGGCGGCAGATGGCCGTCGATGCCGATCTCGCGGCCGGCGTCATCACACAGACCGAAGCACAGCAACGCCGGCACGATATCACCCGGCAGGCCGATTTTTTTGGGGCAATGGATGGTGCCAGCAAGTTTGTCCGTGGCGATGCCGTGGCCGGCATCATCATCACGCTGGTCAACATTGTCGGCGGCCTGGCCATCGGCATCATCCAGGGTGGCATGAGCCTTTCCGACGCCGGGTCGGTCTATACAAAACTCACGATCGGCGACGGGCTAGTTACGCAGATCCCCGCGCTGTTGATCTCGCTGGCGGCTGGACTGCTGGTCACGCGCAGTTCTTCGGCCACCGACCTGCCGCGCGAACTGACAGGGCAATTGTTCTCCCGGCCTCAAGTGCTCATCGTGGCCGGCTGCTTCGTGGCGGCGCTCGTCTTCACCGAACTGCCGCGGATTCCGCTGCTCGTGCTGGGTGGGAGCTGCATCGGACTGTCGTGGCTGCTGACGCGTCAAAACAAGGAAGCCGCAGTTGCTGCTGCTGAAGCCGCCAAGGCCGAATCGCAACAGCGCCCCACAACGCCGCAGCGCATCGAGAAGTTCCTGGAGGTCGATCCGCTGGAAGTCGAAGTCGGCCTGGGATTGGTCCGCTTGGCTGATCCCAAGCGCCACGGCGATCTGCTGGAACGCGTCCAGCGCGTGCGCCAGAGTGTGGCCGCCGAGCTGGGCATCCTGATGCCAAAGGTTCGCATCCGCGACAACTTGCGGCTCGATCAACACCAATACCGTATTCGTATGTCAGACGTGGCGATTGCTCAGGGGACGGTTCTGCCATCGCAACTGCTGGCGATTGATGCCGGCCATGTAACGCAGCCGATCGCCGGTCGTGAAACGCGCGATCCTGGCACGCAGGCCCAGGCCGTCTGGATCGATCCGTCCGATCGCCAGCGGGCTGAGCTGTCTGGTTACAAAGTGGTCGAGCCGGCTGGTGTGATCGTCGCTCATCTTACCGAGACAGTTCGGCGACATGCCGATGAGCTGCTGACGCGGGACGCTACGCGGCACTTGCTCGACGAACTAAAACAGACGCAACCGGCCGTGGTGGACGAGCTGATCCCGGGTCAACTCAAGTTGGCCGAAGTGCAGCAAGTGTTGCAGTTGCTGCTGCGGGAACAGGTTTCGATCCGTCAACTCGGGCCGATTCTCGAAACACTTGGCGATGTCGCGACGCACACGCGCGATCCGCTGCTGTTAGCCCAGCACGTTCGGCAACGGCTGGCCCGGACGCTGTCGCACCGCTATCGCGATCAGGACGGAACGCTGCATGTGGTGACTCTGGAGCCGGAACTCGAACAACAGATCGCCGCGGCGACTGTACACGACGCCGATGGTTGGCGCGTCGGTCTGCCGCCGGACAGTGTGGAACAGATCACGGAGATGGTGGCCGAAGCCATGGAACCCCTCTCCCGATCCGGCCGGCCGAGCGTGTTGCTCGTGCAGCCGCAGATTCGTGCGGCGGTGAAAAACCTGTTGGAGCCGCGGCTGCCCCAATTGGTCGTGCTGGGGCTGAATGAAATTACGCGCGATACCAAGGTTGTGGCTACGGCGATGGTTGAGGCGACACATACGTCGGAAAGCAGCCTAAAGGCTGTACTCCAACATACGCAGTACTCCTCACGCTCCGCGTGAGGGATCATCACACGGAGTGTGATGGATACTATGGCGTGATGAATACTGGGGAATCGAACATGGAACTAAAGACATTTTCCGCTGGGAGCATGCAAGAGGCTTTGCAACTGGTTCGCCGGGAGCTTGGCCCCGAGGCGTCCGTATTGCATACGCGGGAAGTGCGCGCCCGCACGCTGTTTGGCTTGCTGCCGGGCGTGCCGCGTTTTGAGGTCACGGCTTCGCTCGATGTTACCGTCCCGAGCAAGCTGACCGCGCAACCGAGGAAACGAACGATCAACGACAACGGCGGCACAAAGACGAAGGATGCGAGGTCGAAAACGACTCCGTCACGACCCGTGCGTCTTCCAGGGGCCGCAGCCGCTGCTTATTCGCTCCGCCAACCACAGTCACGAATTGAATCACCGGTTCGCAGCACTCCCTCAGCAGCACGCTTGCCATTGCCTCTCGACAACCTGTCGATGCCGTTGCCGCCGGTTGAATTTTCCATCCCGCCCGTTCCTCGCGATCCGGTAGGCGAGGAACTGGCCGAGTTGAAATCGCTCGTCGAGCAGTTGCGACTGAAGTCGCGCAGCTCGTCACAGCATGAGCTGCCGCAGGAACTGTTTGGACTGCTCACTGATTTGATTGAAGCCGACGTCAGCGAGGAGCTGGCCCGCGAGTTGCTGAAGCAACTTCGGGGCGAATTGCCCGCTGACAAACTAGCCGACATTGCATGTGTGCGGCAGCAGATGCTCCGACTGGTGCAGGCACGCATTGCCGTGGGTGGCCCGATCCAAGTGGCCGCGGGCAAGCGGCGTGTGGTGGCCGTGGTCGGCCCAACTGGTGTCGGCAAGACGACCACCATCGCCAAGCTGGCGGCCAATTTTCGCCTCCGTGAAAAGCGCAAGGTGGGCTTAGTCACCATTGACACCTATCGCATCGCCGCCGTGGACCAACTGCGAACCTATGCCGACATCATCGATCTGCCGATGGAAGTGGTCGGCACGCCGCGCGAGGTGCGCCCTGCGTTGGAACGCCTCCGCTCGCAAGAACTCGTGTTGATCGACACCGCGGGCCGCAGCCCGCACGATGCCGTGCGGATCCAGGAACTCAAAGCCGTATTGGCCGAGGCCGAGCCGGACGAGGTTCACCTGGTGCTCAGCAGCATCGCTGGCAGCGCCCAACTGCGGCGCACCGCGCAGCAGTTCGCCGAAGTTGGTGTCACCTCAATCATCCTGACCAAACTCGACGAAGCCTCCAGCCTGGGCAACCTGCTCGGCGTGTTGGACGCTTCGCGACCTCCGCTGAGCTACGTCACCGACGGCCAGAACGTGCCCGACGATATTGACACGGCCGACGCCGCCAACTTGGCGAAACGAATCCTCGGCTACTAACAATCACTTTTCCTACAACCTACAGCCTCAAACCTCCAGCCTAACGATGCCTGACCAAGCCGACATGCTCCGCCAACTGGCTCGCAGCGCCGCAGGTGCTGAAGCTGCGCCCTCGGCGCCGCTAAAGCTGCTGCTGGTGTGCAGCGCCAAGGGTGGCGTGGGCACGACCACCGTGGCCGTGCAACTGGCCGCGGCGTTGGCTGAGCTAGGACGGGGCAGCGTGCTGGTCGATGCCGATCTGGGCCGGGCCGACGCAACCTCGCTGCTGGGTTTATCGCCGCGAGTCGGGCTGGAGTCGCTGCTCGAGGGACGCACGGGTATTGAGTCATTGCTATCCTGCGTGGCCGACGGAGTACGATTGCTCCCGGCCGCCTGGGCGCCAAGCGAGCCGTGCCAGCCGACACTTTCCGCCGGCCGCCGCCTGGTTTCCGAACTACGCCGCCTACCGGCCGACAGCGGCTGGATCGTGGTCGATGGTGGCAGCCGCCGTTCGCCGCTCCACGATCACCTCTGGCAGCAGGCTGCCCGAGTGTTGATGATCACCACGCCCGACGATGTTGCAGTCATGGATAGCTACGCTCGCATCAAGTCACTTGCCACCGCCGGTGCTACTACGCCGATCGGCATCTTGATCAATCGCGCCGGCCAGACATCGCTGGCGTTGGACGTGCAGTCACGCTTGGAACAATCGTGCCGCCGGTTCCTAAGCATCGCGATCGAAGCCTGCGGACAGTTGCCGCAATGGACGGGCCTGTCGGCCATCGAAGGACGCCCAGCGACGCTCCCATCGCGTGAACCCTCGATCACTCGGGAGTTTGTGCGATTGGCCCGTCGCGTGGCTGATGTGCCACGCGTGGCTGATGTGCCAAGTAGCAGCCAGCAAGAAGCCTCCTTCTGCCGGAAGGTGGCTGGGAATCAGGGCTCGCTACAAACGAGTTATCATTCCTGACGGGCAAAACAGTCCGCTCCCGTACACCCAGGCCACGCCCGGCAGGCGAGGCCTAATGAAAACTTTCAACGAAACTCAACCTACGACCAGTAAACAACCGATAATGCGAAAAGCGATTGGCGCGCCTGGTGCTGTCAAGTTGTAGCAACTAGGCGAAGTCTGCGGCTCACTCGGAAGGACCCCTGAGTTGTCGCCGACGTCAATCACAGTGACTAAAGTTGGAACTTGATAGTATCCATCACGCTCCGCGTGATGCACACCTCACGCGGAGCGTGAGGAGTACTTTTCGACCGATCATGGAGGATTGCATGGCTACGTCCACGTTGGCGCCGGAAGATGTTCAGCAGCTTTGGCAAGCATTCAAGGCGGACCAAACGAATAAGGATTATCGCAACCGGCTGGTCGAGCAGTATCTGCCGCTGGTCGAAGCCCGGCTGGGCCGCCCGCCGACAGAAATTGAACTCTCGGAGCGGATGGAGATCAGCGTTGGAGAATTGGAAAAGCTGATGCTCGAAGCCAACGCCGTCAATCTCGTCAGCCTCAACAAGAAGTGGTACGAGACCGACAGCTACAAAGACGTTCGCGAGATCGACATTCTGGAAGACAAGAAGGGTGAAGACCCCACGCGTCGGATCCAGAAGAACGACCTGATGCGGCTGGTCACCAAGGGACTCAACCGCAACGAGCGGCTGATCATCATCCTCTACTACTATGAAGAG
>JAIOPX010000132.1 GCA_021413705.1 Planctomycetota bacterium
AATATCACGACGGAGCAGATCAGCAACCCAGGAAATTTGAACCACAGAGGCACAGAGACACAGAGACAGAGAGACAGAGAAAATGTAAGCGGCCGCTCTGCGCGTCTCTGTGCTTCTGTGCCTCTGTGGTAAAAAACTGCCTGGATCCTCGAGAACCGCCAATCCAAATTGCGACCCGCCCTGTGTTTAACTCGGCTAAAACGGTGAAAAACGAGAAATTTCAAGATTTCTGTAAGGGCCGGTTTCCTGCCCGGTATTCCCCCATGTGAGGTGGCTGAAACGACGGCCGCCGCGGAACGGATCAACCTTGGAACATTGGATACTGAAGGAGCCAGCCATGGTACGAACAGCCCAAAATCATGTTGCCCAGTTCACCGGAACTTCGAATCAAACAGTCAATGCCCTGGCCGTGCGAAGGAGCGACTCTGGAGTCCATCGCCTTCCTCAGATCCGAACCGACTGGGTTGCCACGAACGTAGAAACAGCAGATTCGGGCCGTTCCGAGTTGGGCACGCTGGCGGCGGAAGTTGCCAATGCCGTGCAAAATGCCACCCTGCAACATCGCGAGAACAACTCCTGGGTGCAGTTGGAACTAGACCTCTGGAAGGCTGTAACCTCGACCGTGGAGAAGTGGCGTCGCCAAGCTCCGGCTCCCGCGATGGTGCAGCAGCGAACTGCGGCCAGTGATAGCAGTAGTCGTAGAGTCGTGGGCCCGGTTCGGTTCCAATTGCGGCACAGGTAGTCCACACGAGCATCGCTTCGTATCTCAATGCTGTAGAATCTGATTTAAGAATTTCGCTCAACACATTAACTACACAACAAATAAGGAGTCTTACTGCCATGTCCACAACCACGAAAAAACTTGCCGGGAAAGTTGCCCTGGTCACGGGGGCGTCGAAAGGGATCGGCGCCGAGATTGCCCGAGCTTTGGCCAGCGAAGGGGCGTCGGTCGTTGTCAACTATTCCTCCAGCAAGCAAGGAGCCGATAAGGTCGTCAACGAAATAACCGCCCAAGGTGGCAAAGCGGTCGCAGTGCAAGCCGATGTAAGCCGGCCGGAAGACGTGAAACGCTTGTTCGCCGAAACGAAGAAGGCGTTTGGACGGCTGCCCTCTTTGGCGACAAGGGTGGAAGCGTCATCAATATCAGTTCGGTCGTGGCCACGCTGGCCCCGCCGCAAGGTTCCGTCTACAGCGGGACCAAGGCCGCGGTGGTAGCGATCACGCGGTCGCTCGCCCAGGAGTTGGGACACCGCAAAATTCGCGTCAATTCGATCAACCCTGGCATGGTGGAGACGGAAGGGACGCATTCCGCGGGGATCACGGAAAGTGAAATGCGCAAGCAGGTCGAATCGCAGACACCGCTGGGCCGGATTGGGCAACCCAAAGATATCGCGCCGGCCGCAGTGTTTCTGGCCTCGGACGACTCGTCCTGGATCACGGGCGAGACGTTGTATATCTCGGGCGGATTGAGGTAAGCCACTCGGTCATCGGAGCGGCCATTCGAGAGGCGCTTTGTCGGAGCGAGTTGGGGATGGTTCAGCCTGGAATGCACTGTGGCGGTGACGGATCACAATCGTCAGTGATAATCAGCCTGCGCCCGACACAGCGTTCATCCCTCACAGGGAAGCGGAATGGCGCGTTCCGGTTTGCCTTGGCGGAAGCTCAAGTTTCGGCCGTTCTCCTTGGCCGCGTAGAGTGCGGAATCAGCTCGCTTGAAAATCGACGTTGCATCATCATCGGCCCAGGATTCCGCCAATCCAATGCTGATGGTAATTCGATGCTCCACTCCATTGAAAGCGAATGGATAATTGCCGATGGCCGTGCGCACTCGCTCGGCCATCAAGCTTGCCTCCACCATGTCGCTGCCAGGCAGACTCACGACAAACTCATCCCCGCCGATTCTGGCCGCGACGTCCATCAGGCGGATCTGGCTTGCCAAAATCTCGGCAATGCCCTTGAGTATTGCGTCACCTGCATGATGACCGTAGGTGTCGTTCACGACTTTGAAATGATCGACATCCATGATCAACAGGCACAGCGTCGTGCCTTGCCGCTGGCGCTGGGATATGCGACGCGACAATTCAATGTCGAATGCCCGACGATTGGCCAATCCGGTCAGGACGTCCGTATGGGCCTCCCGGCGATAACATTCATTTTGCTGCTTTTGTTTCTTGATCTCGATGAGGGCTGCGATGCCCGTCCCTAGCGAGATGCCGACCACCAGCAGCAGAAACGGCTTGGAAATGGCCGCCGGGCCATAGGCATACAACAGGAACAAGTATGCGGCCGAAGCGATGACGAGCAATCCAAAGAAACGACAGTGCCGCAAGAAGAACCCGTCAACCTTCAGGTCGACCAACCTTTCACCGGGCATCCCGGCGGGAGTCAGGCTGACCATCCGGCGACTTAGCACATCGGCCACCATCGAGAATGCTCGGGGGCTGACGAGAGCCAACACGCCAGACACGCCGGTCAATCCCAGCATCGACAGAAAAAAAAGTTCCCAAAATGTCCGCATGTGGTTCATAACAGTCGGGTAGGATGTCAGACACGATTGCCGACGACTTGGCACGCTGCAAAGTCGCGGCTGCAGTCGCGAACCATTCGTTCACACTTCAATGAGGGCTGTTCTTCCGTGCTTCTATCACAAGTGATACGCCAAACAATCCTAGGTCATGGTTGGGCCCGACGCCGACTGGCCGGCGGGGGCAGCCGCGGAGCGCTGCAAAAAGGCTTATGGCCCTGCCACGAAGCCCCGATTTTAGCGATTATTCTGGGAATAAGGTTTGGATGCGAGTTGCCTCAAAACACCGCGGCCCATCCGGCACACACGAGCGTCCGGTTCAACTCGTTCCTCGACGCAACCGGAGATTAGTACCCACCAACGAATGCATTCTAGCTGTTCAGTCATGGGTTCCGCCGGCGTCAGTTTGTCGGGGAAGAGGTCTCGCTCTCAGAGACTCCACTGAGGGAGCTTGAAGGGTGGCGGCTTGATGTTCCAGGACATCAGGCACTACGATCATCGGACAGAATGAGTACCCCTTGATGGCCCCACGAAGTGCAAGTGTTCAAGGGCCGTCAGGCTTTTGGAGACGTGCTTCTTTCAGCACCTCGATGGCCTCCCGCACTTCTTCCGCGTCCTTGCTCTGATGCAGGATCGTCACGTTGAGCAGTAAGTCGCCAACGCCCACAACCGCGGACGTCATGCACAGATACTCCCCCGGTCTGGGTGCTTTGTCGGTGGCCGTGAAGTAATAGCCGTGCGCGGCCGGTCCTTTGATCTGGGTAAGCACAAGCTCCTTTTCCACCGCCGTCGGCGCCAGGGCGTTTTTGATGACCTCGGCCGCCGTCTTGATCTGGGTGTCGCTGTTGCCCCCCTCGGCTGGTTTGGGGGCTGGCATCGGTGTGATCCTCACCATGAAGGCATCTCCCTCCGGTGGACGCATGGTAATCGAGGGAGGCAAATCGACCGGTGGCTGCACGGCGGCGCTCTTCCAGGTCTTGGGTATTTGCAGCTCAAGAGAACCGTGTCCCGGTATCTTGAAGGACTGCGAAGCCGTATCTTCGGCATAGACCGCCGATGGCAGAATGATCAACGCGAAAGCAAGCAGCAACCATCTTCCAGGGTGAAACATTGCCCAGTCTCCCTACGGTGTTTGGACCCTCCCACAAGCAGTGGCCAGCATTCTACCGCAGTCAGAATGATACTCAAGCGTATTTTCGGGGAAGTGTGTCAAGTGATACTGAGCTCTGTCGGAAAACGGCGATTTCGATCAGCCGCCGGGCGCGAGCCCCCGGTCTTGTTGGTGAGTGCAGATAACCGGACGCTAGCGCGTTGCGGCTGATCGGAACGGATCACCCCAATCAGCCACCGGGCGCTAGCCCTCGGTCTGGTGCCGGCCGATGTTCTCGAACAACCTTGAGGTGGCTTGATGCCCCGGGACATCCGGCAATACGATCATCGGACAGAATGGTTGCCCCAAGTGAATTGATACCAGGTCGTGCAAGAGACTTGCAGTAGGAGAGTGCAAATTATGAAAATCGGCATCGTGGGTTGCGGCATGGTCGGTTCGACGTCCGCCTATGCCCTGGTCATGAGTGGCGTGGGCCGGGAGATTGTGCTGGTCGATGTCCACCGTGCCCGGGCGGAGGCGGAAGCCAACGACATTTTTGCCGATGTATTCCGGCAAATTGTCCCGGCAGCGCTGAACAACGCGCCGGATGCCGTGTTGCTAGTGGTCAGCAACCCCGTGGATATCATGACCCATCTGGCTGCTCATTTCGCGGCCGAGGCCGGGGTGCCTGCGATCCGAGTCATCGGTTCCGGCACGACGCTCGACACAGCCCGCTTTCGCACGTTGCTGGGGAGATACTTTGACGTCGATCCACAGCACGTTCATGCCTACGTGCTGGGGGAACACGGCGATTCCGAAGTGTTGGCCTGGTCCCAGGCCACGATTGCCGGACTGAGCCTCGATGAGTTTGCCCATGTCCACGGCAAGATATTGACGGAGGCGGCCCGAGCCAAGATCGACGACCAGGTGCGCCGCGCCGCCTACTACATCATCGCCGGAAAGCGAGCGACCTACTTTGGGATCGGCAGTGCCGTGGCCCGCATCGTGGACGTGCTGCTGCACGATCAACGGGCCATTTTGACGATCTGTTCCCGCATCCAGGGTGTGCCGGATTTTGACGGCGTCACGATGGCCCTGCCCCACCTGATCGGCGGCCAAGGCGCCTTGGCCACGATTCCCCTGCGGCTGGACGACGCCGAACAGGCAGCACTCCGCCGCAGCGCGGGCATCGTCCGCGATGCGATTGAGTCGCTGAAATTGGGCTGAGTTGAGCAGGCTTGCGCTGCTGAAGTATCAATCCGAAAAAAATCGCCCCTCATTTTCCCGTGCGCCCTACCAGAGTAGCCACCACGGCGATGAGTTCACTTGAATCGACTGGCTTGGTTACGTGCGCGTGGTAGCCGGCCAACATCGCTCGCTTGCGATCTTCGGAGCGGGCCATGGCCGTCAACGCGACAGCCGGCACCGCGCCCCCTTCCGCTTCAGGCAGCGATCGCACGGCTCGCACCAACTCATAGCCATCCTTCCCCGGCATGCCGATATCGCTCAGCAATAGGTCCGGCTTTTGCCGGTGAAAAATGCGGAGCGCTTCATCCACGGAGCCGGCCAGTTCGACTTGGGCCTCGTATTCGGTCAGCAGTCGCCGCACCAGTTCGCGGGCGTCTGGCTCGTCATCGACGACGAGGATTCGCACACCCTGCAAAGTCAGGTCCAACGCATTCGGCACGGCCGATTCCGTTGGCAATGCCTCGGTTGGATCGCCATGAATGATTTGCACCGGCAAGCGCACAATGAACGTGGCCCCCTGATCTTCGCCGGGGCTTTGCGCTTCCACGGTGCCGCCGTGCATTTCCACCAGATTCTTGACGATGGACAGGCCAAGTCCCAGCCCGCCATATTTTCGCGTCGTGCCCGGATCGGCCTGTCGAAACCGATCAAACACGTAAGGGAGAAACTCCGCTTGGATCCCCTGGCCGGTGTCGCTGACCCGCAACTCCAAATGCGAATTGACGCGCTTCAGCGCGATCTGCACGCGCCCGCCCTTGGGGGTGAATTTCACGGCATTCGTCAGTAGATTGGAAACAATCTGCTGAAGCCGGGCGCTGTCACCCAGGACCGGTCCGGCATGGGCGTCTAGCATCGCCACGAATCGGATTCCCTTGGCATCCGCGGCGGGCCGGGCTGTTGCCACCGCCGCTTCGATGATGGGAGTCATATCGACCGTCTTCGCATCGAGCCGGACCTTGCCGGACACAATTCGACTCATGTCGAGCAAGTCCTCGATGATCTGAGCCTGCAACAGGGCATTGCGTTCGATAATCGACAGCCCCTCGCGATCTTCCCCCTCTACGCCGCTGCGGAGCAAAAGCTGGGTATATCCCAATACCGCATTGAGCGGGGACCGAAGTTCGTGGGACACGGTCGAAAGAAATTCATCTTTGATGCGGTTCGCGCGTTCCGCATCCCCCCGAGCTTCTCGTTCGCTGGCCAGGAGTTTTGCCAACCGCTCTTCGCTCTGTCGCAAGGCATCTTCTATCCGCTTCCGCTCATCGACCTCACCCATCAACTTGGCGTTGAGTCGGGCCAGCCCTGGAAAGTGCAGGGCTTGGGGCACAATCTGGATCAGGGCCAAGACCGTGGCCCAGGAGACCACGGCTGTAGTGAATTTCACCACGCCGGAAAAGCGATAAACGGGATGCCAGAAGATGATGGCTTCCAGCAAGTGCCCGAACCCGCAGGAGAAAATAAAGGCTCCGAAAAGCCAGAATATTTTCGGAAACGGGATGTCCCGCCGCCTGAGAATGAAAAACAGCAACACACAGGGGATGGCCGTATAGGCTCCGAAAATGGCGATGTCGGAGAGAATATGCAGCCAGCCCTGTCCACTCGACCAAGCGCCGCAATGCCACCTCGCCATGTAACCATCGGTGTCAAACAGTCTGCCCAGGGAATCGAGCATGATCCAGCCTCTCCCAAGAAAAAGATGAAAAACCCGACCGACGAAAATGCTAAGATCATCCTAAGAGAAAGATCGGCCAAAGGCCACCGATCATGGGATCCGTTCCCGCAGACAGGGCGTGCGTGATTTTGACGGCGTCACGATGGCCTTGCCCCACCTGATCGGCGGCCAAGGCGGCTTGGCCACGATTCCCCTGCGGCTGGACGAAGCCGAACAGGTGGCGCTGTGCCGCAGCGCGGTATCGTGCGCGAGGCCATTGAGTCGCTTAAACTGGGCTGAGCCGAGCATTTTGGACTATACTTTGCGCTGTCCCCTAATATGTGGCCGGCGTTCTGGCCCAACTACGCATCGTCAGGAACCCTCTCGGGAATGTCCTATGAATGCCAGCGTCGTCGGAGCGCCTTCCCCTCTCGGCGCGACAGTCACCAGGCAGGGGGCCAACTTCAGTCTCTTCTCCCGCACAGCCACGAGTGTGGAACTGCTGCTGTTTGACCACATCGACGATGGCAAGCCGTCGCGCATCGTCAAACTCGATCCGATCGCCAACCGCACTTACCACTACTGGCACGCGTTCGTCCCGGCGGTGCGCTCAGGTCAACTCTATGGCTACCGAGTGCAGGGGCCCGCCGAACCTGCTCGTGGTCTGCGTTTCGACACCACCAAGGTACTCCTCGATCCGTACGGGCGAGGCGTTGTGATGCCGAAGGGTTACACTCCCCAGGCAGCCTGTCAGCCGGGTGAAAATGCCGCCACGGCCATGAAAAGCGTCGTGGTGGACACCTCCGTCTACGACTGGGAAGGGGACACCCCACTGCGGCGGCCATCCGCCCGGACCATGATCTATGAGATGCACGTCCGCGGATTTACTCGGCATCCGAACTCTGGCGTGGGTGAAAAGACGCGGGGAACCTACGCCGGTCTGATCGAAAAAATTCCTTACCTGCAGAATCTCGGTGTCACTGCGGTTGAGCTGCTCCCTGTGTATGCGTTCGACCCGCTGGCCGCTCCGGCGGGACGGGTGAACTACTGGGGCTATCAGCCGGTCAACTATTTTGCGCCGCATCCGGCGTACAGCTCGTGCCAGGATCCGCTCGGGCCGGTCAACGAGTTTCGAGATATGGTCAAGGCTCTGCACCGCGCTGGCATCGAAGTGATTCTCGACGTGGTCTACAACCATACGGCCGAAGGGAATCAAGACGGGCCGATGATCTGTTTCCGCGGCATCGACAATCCCACGTACTACATCCTAGAAAACGGCGGTCAGCGCTATGCCGATTATTCAGGCTGCGGAAACACCCTGAACGCAAATCACCCGGTCGTCCGGCGGATGATTGTGGACAGTCTGCGTTACTGGGTAACCGAGATGCATGTGGATGGCTTCCGGTTCGACCTCGCCTCCATCTTGTCCCGCGATGCCCAGGGGCACGTGTTGCCGAATCCGCCGGTGCTGTGGGATATCGAGTCCGACCCCGCGCTGGCGGGCACCAAGCTCATCGCGGAGGCCTGGGACGCCGCCGGCTTGTATCAGGTGGGCAGCTTCGTCGGCGATTCGTGGAAGGAATGGAACGGGCGGTTCCGAGACGACGCCCGCGACTTTTTCCGGGGCGAACCCGGTGCCGTGGGGCGATTTGCGGACCGGATGCTCGGCAGCCACGAGGTCTATGGGCACAAGAACCGTGAGGCCGAGCAAAGCGTGAACTTCGTGACCTGCCACGATGGGTTCAGCCTGAACGACCTGGTTTCGTACAACGAGAAGCACAACGAGGCCAACGGCGAGCAGAATCGCGACGGAGCCAACGACAACAAGAGTTGGAACTGCGGAGTCGAGGGGCCAACGGACGATCCGGCGATCGAAGCCTTGCGGAATCGGCAGGTGAAAAACTATCTGACGACCACGCTGCTCGCGCTGGGCGTTCCGATGATCGTGATGGGGGACGAGGTGCGGCGGACGCAGGGTGGCAACAACAATGCCTACTGTCACGACGATGAGTCCAACTGGTTCGACTGGTCGCTGGTTCAGCAGCACGCTGATGTCCACCGCTTCGTGCGGCTGTTGCTTGCCCGGCGGTTGCTGCGTGATGTGGCGCACGAACAACGGCGGACGAGCCTGGCGGAATGGATTGGCAACGCGAACCACGCCTGGCACGGCATAAAGCTGAATCAACCCGACTGGGGCGAGAACTCCCACTGCATCGCATTCAGCGCGGAAATGCAGAACGAGCCGCTCGCCTTCCACTTGATTCTCAATGGATACTGGGAGTCCTTGGACTTTGAACTGCCTCCCTCACCTGTGGACCAGCCATGGCGGCGATGGATCGACACATTCCGTGCGTCCCCGGAGGACATCTGCGAGTGGACGTCCGCCCCGCCGGTTTCCGGCGTGACTTACCGGTGCGGTCCGCGGTCGGTGGTAGTGCTGTTCAAAGCTGGAGCCGTGGCAGTGGATGGACGATGAACATTCGATTCAGGAGGCAGCCGAAGACTCCCATTTCCGCAGCAGGTTCGGTCGGCTGGATTGTATCAAGGTTTGAACCGATTCCGTCAGATGTGGATAATCATCCTGGCATGCATCCTGGCCGGCTGGGTGTCCTTCTGGCCCGCCTTTTTTCACACCGGCTTATCGAAGGGCCTGGCTGAGGCAGATGAAACAAAGAGCAGGAATAGAAAATGGAGTCGCACATGTCAGATCAACACGACTATTTTGAAGCACGATTTCCTCTCAAACCAGTCTTTGAGCATGCAGTTCGTGCGGATGACCTTGCCCAACTCAGCCAGTCCATCGGCTCACCCCTGCCGGAGGACTATATTCGTTTTTTGCGTGAGTGGAACGGTGTAATATTTACTGAGTTTTCGCCCCAATTTCAGTACGACGACTTTCAACAGAATTGGGTTTCAGTGCTGTATGGGCTTTCAGGCCCAACTTTACCAGATGATGTGCGAAACGAAGCGAAGTCGTATGATTTCGTCTATCGCGTTCCTCCCACTATTTTGGGCATTGGGAAAGATGTGTGTTGGAATCGCATCTGCCTCTCTCTTGCCTCAGATACATTTGGTCAGGTATTTTTTTGGGAACCTGGCGAAGCGTGGGAATACATCGACAGAGGTGGACGACGACTTTTGTTGAAAGGAAACGAAAATATTGTCACATCCAAGTACCTTGTCCCGATTGCGAAATCGTTTGCAGAGTTTTGGCAAATGTTAGAGGCTGATTTCGGCGACGAGTAGAGCGGAGGCGGCCGGGGCACTCATTTCCGCAGCAGGTTCAGTCGGCTCAATTGAATCAAGGTTTGAAAGGCTTCCTTCAGACGTGGATCAACGTCCTGTCATGCATCCTGGCCGGCTGGGTGTCCCTCTGGCTCCTCTGGCTCACCCTCGGTGTCGGGGCAACAGGACACGGTTAGAACTATTCAGCCAGCTAGCTGGGAGGGTGCCATCTGATCTTCTGCGTGGTGCGTCAGCCTCATCTGCGGCGACGGACAGGGCAGCGGCTTCCTGCTAGAATGCCGTTATGGAAAAGTCCCGCTTTCAGTTCATTATCCGAGGGAAGTGCAATGGCCTTGGAACACTTAGATGAAGCTGAGCAAGCCATCGTTTTGGGCTGCCTTCGAGCGGTAGTCAATGGGCCATTCTTCCCCGACTGGGAGTTCCGCACGGCGTTCGGCCTAAAGCGATCCGAAATGGCTGACATCCTCGCCCGCTGGCAAGTGCTGTCTGAGTCGAATGAAATGGTGTCCGCGGGAATCAACAACGCCATGAACAACCTGCTGATTTGGTGGGGCTGGCAGGATGACAACCCTGAACAGGGGGCGCAGGTACTTAAGCAGTGGGCCGGCACGACGGCCGATGATATCGAGCGGGTATTTGACAAGTGGCGTGCAGGTCGGATAGGCGGCTTAGCCTAATCCTGGCCAGCAATGCTAGTCGAGGCAACAGGACACGGTTAGAACTTTTCAGGCAGCTAGCGTGGACGCTGCCGGTCGAACTCTTTCTCTGAGCCGCTCAATAGTCTAAAGGCTGGGCCGTCGCAGCCGCCATGGCACTCTAGCCCAGCGTTGCACCCCAAGTTCAACGAAAATTTCTTCAGGCCGGAAAAATGGCTAGAATGCGGGCATGGAAGAGAACCCCTATCAGCCGCCGAAGAACGGAGAGCCTGCGCAGCAAAGTCCACGGGGAATCAGTTGGGGCACTCTCCAATGACGACGTAAGTCCTTGGTCGGTAACGCCGAAGGGATATTTAGTAAGGACATCTAGGCTCACTCTTCGATATAAATTCAAACGCAAGATTTGCGTGACAAACTGAAGGAATATCATCGAAAATGCGCCGTTTCTTGCAATTCAAAATACGCTCACTCCTGATTCTGATGGTCGTTATTGCCGCAGGGCTGGGCTGGCAGTCACAACGAGCCAGACAGCAGAAAGCCGCCGTGGCGTCCTTCAAGGCAGTTGGGGGAACTGTCAAATACGATTTTCAGATGCGCGGCCTAAGAACGCTCCCTTTCTGGCCGGAGTGGTTTGTGAATGTATTGGGGGTGGATTATTTTGCTGACGTGCATCGACTCGATCTTAGCTCTACTAACGTCGCTGATGCTGATCTTGAACTCCTCATTTGGTTCAGCGCCCTAAAAGAACTAGTACTCCAAGACACGCAAGTCACTGATGTCGGTCTGCAGCACGCCAAGTGTCTTACAAAGCTGCAAAAACTCAGTCTGAATGAGACGCGAATCTCTGATGTAGGCTTGGAATATATCAAGGATATGAAGTCACTGCGAGAACTCAACCTAGTCCGCACGGACGTTACCGATGCCGGATTGGCAAACATCGAAGGAATGCAAACACTAAAATGGATTGAATTGACTGAAACAAAAATTGGCGATGCTGGCTTGAGTCATTTAGAATCCTTCTTTGTGCTGGAATGCCTTCACCTTCACCATACGCGAATCACCGATGCGGGTTTGCAACACCTTAAAGGTCTCACGGTCTTACGCGAACTCACCCTCGATAATACGCAAATCACCGATGCGGGATTAGAACACCTCAAAGGACTAACCTCATTACAATTTCTTGATCTTAACGATACAGTCATATCAGACAGAGGTGTGCATCACCTCAATGGACTCACTTCGCTACAAAAGCTTGAGTTGGAACATACTTTAATCACCGATGAGAGTCTGAAATTACTGAAAGGACGATTATCCCTGCGAAGTCTTGACCTGAGCGAAACGAATATCACCGATGCTGGTCTGGAATATCTATGCGGCCTCACTGCACTACAAGATCTCGATCTGAGAGGGACAGGAATTACCCATGTCGGCTTGAAAGCTATCGTGCGGAGACTGCCAAAATGCACAATCGAACACTAAAATTAGCAGAGTCTGTTGGCATTAGTTATTTTTTTCCGCCGGGCCAATCCGCAGGAGGCTTGCACTGGTAGCTGCATTTTCGTTGGACTAGCCCAGGCGGTAAGTCATCTTGAATGGGTAGATATACCAATGGATTCTAGTTTGCCCTTTCTTATATCACATTTGGGCAACTTTTTTCTTAATAGCGCCGCTTCGCCGCTACTGTCAATTTCGGTCGATACTAATAGTATATCCAAAGCGGTTAACTCCCCAAGATGTTCTAGGCCGCGTTCGGTAATGCCAGTGCCCCTGACGTCAAGTCCAATTAAGGCAACAAATGTTCCAAGATGTCGTAAACCGGCATCAGAAATCGCCGTATCGCGAAGGTCAAGAACAGCCAAAGACGGCAACCGTTGAAGACGCTTTATTCCCGCGTCCGTAACTCTTGTTTTGGAAATGTTAAGCCCTTCCAGGTTGTCCAATCCGTTGAGATGTTCTATTCCTGCGTCAGTGATCTGCGTATCGCGAAGGTTAATCGCAATCAAGGACCGTAACGATTGAAGATGCTGCAGTCCCGCGTCCGTGATTTGTGTCTCAGAAACGTCGAGTTCCTTCAGATTCAACCTTTCTAGTCGTTGTAGGTCAGCATCAGTGATCCGTGAGTGCGAAAGATCAAGTCTTCGAATGGTGAATCCGTCAAGGCACTGCAACACCGCCCCCGTATTCCTTACGTTGACAAATCGAACGCAGTCCAATCTAGCAAAATAATCGACTCCAACTAGATTTATGAGCCACGATGGCCAAAACGATTGATACGGATCGTCACCAAATTGAGAAGGATCCTCTAATGTGTATGAAACTTCGGCACCAGCGCTCGTTATAGCCGTTACCACCTCACGATGCTGGTGTGCCTTGTAGGACCACCAGCCGAGCGCAACGGCGATGATCGTCGTGAGGATCAGCAACGTCCGCAGTCGAAACTGAAACATCCGACGCCAGATGAAGCGGCGAGCGGTGGTATTCGGCGGCGGTGGTGCGGGCTGGGGCATGCTGTTGTTATAGCCGATGGCCGGGGCAACAGCATCATAAAACCGAAGCCGAAATCTCTTGGAATCATCGAGTCGGTGGGCACAGGGTGCGGCATCTTATCCCCGGTGTCGGGGCAACAGGACACGGTTAGAACTTTTCAGCCAGCTAGCTTGGAGAGTGCAAAGTAGAAAAAGGGGGCGCGGCTCGTTCTCGGGAGTCGTAAATTGTTCTGGCGGCAGGAAAGTGGCTTTTTTTGTTTCCAACAAAATCCGAATTTTTCAAAATTATCTTCTGTTTTTTTCGATGGAAAATGCATCACTGGCCTACTTCTGCATCTTGATTTGGGGCGCGTTTTCGCCATAATGAAATAACAATTCACGCGACCAATTCCCCATGACGTGGTATCATCGCCCCGCCTGAGAAAGCCTCAGGTACCAGGCAGAGCCCGCCCGGCACACCGTGCCTCCGGCGGGCTTTTTTTGTTAGGGGCTGGGGGTTAGGGGCTAGGGGCGGATAGAAGATTGGGAATCACGAAAAAACGAAAGGAGCGAAAGCACGAAAAACGTCAACAACACAGGCGAGCCCCTGGCGTGAGCCAGGGGAGGCAGTGTCACTTTTGATTCATTCTGCGATACGACTGCGCTCAAGGTGCGCGCGTTGAAAGAGAAGGTCAGCCACGGATGGACACGGATGAAACACGGATCGGACGAGCAAGGGTATACACGAAGAACACAGAACTCGCACAGAAGGGAGAGATGAGAGGCAGGATGGGTGTTCGGCCTTCTCCTCTTCTTCTTCTGCCTTCTTCAGCGCTTTTCTGTGTCCTCTGTGGATCAAACTCCTCGCTATCCAAAACTGGAGAACATGCGGAGAACAGACCGGAGAACATCGGGATAACAAAATCAGCAACCTGTTGCCGAGCAACAAGTTGCGCCGGCGAACACGAGGAGTGCCGAAGGCTCTGCGAAACACGCGAGCAGTGACAGCGAATCAGAGCGGTCGGCGGGACGCAGCGGTCGGGAGACCCATAACTGGGAATCCTAGTATTGTCACGCTGCGCGTGGCCTACGGTCTACAGCCTGTACCCTCCAGCCTTATGCACTGAGATCTTTGGCAATTTGAAATGTCGCATCGGCTACCGCCGATCGTTGGAGCCGATGCACAAAGGGAAGAGCGGATCCCGGTGACGGGGCGAACACTTGCGCGAACGGATGCGCGAACACATGCGCGAACGCCAAATGCGATATTTTCGGGGAATAATGCAAAAACGGCATTTCACCCCTTCCCCCTATGCCTGTGGGCCAGGCTACGGAGATTCTCTGCGGGAATACGCGACGCTATTTCCCCCAGCCTACCGCCTCCCACCTCCAGTCTTATTTGATGCCCCTCCAGAACCGAGGTATGCTTAAACTCATGGGCACGTTGCTCCAAGTTCCTGGCGTGAATCGCTTTACGCTCGCCCTGGCGTTGCTCGCCTGGCTGGCTCCGGCGATCCATGCGCATGCGCAGTCGGCATCGCAGTGGCGAGACCGAGTGCGGCGCGAAGTGGCGGCATTGAAGGAGCCGGCTAAGCCGCCCGGGGCGGGTAATCCGGTCGATGCGTTTCTGGATGCCTATTGGAAAAAGCAGGGGGGCACGCCCCGTCCCTTGTGTGATGATCGGACGTTTCTGCGTCGTGCCCATCTCGACCTGATCGGTCTGTTGCCGGATGAGAGTGAAACGGCGGCGTTCGTGGCCGATCGCCGCTCGGACAAGAGGGCGCGGTTGGTGGGTGAGTTGCTCGCCCAGCGCCGGCCCTTGGCCGAGCATTGGATGACATTCTGGAACGACCTGCTCCGCAACGACGAAGTGACGCTGATCGAGGTCAACCGCCGGGCGATCACGCAATGGCTGTATAACTCGCTGCTGGAGAACAAGCCGTACGATCAGTTCGCTGCCGAGTTGATCGCGCCGGCCATCAATGGCCCCGTCGGCTTCATCCAGGGTATCGAGTGGAAGTTCGCCACCAGCGCCAGCGAAGTGCCTCCGATGCAGGCGGCGCGATCTGTTGCCCAGGTGTTTCAGGGAGTCAATCTGAAGTGCGCCAGTTGTCACGATTCGTTCACCGGCGAGCGGAAGCTGGACGAAGCGTGGAGCCTGGCCGCCTGCTTTGCCGACGTGCCGCTGGAATCGCAGCGCTGCGACAAACCGACCGGCCGAGTGGCCGCGCCGCGGTTCCTGTTCGCCGAAGTGGGGCAAGTGCCGGCCGACGCGCCGCTGGAAACGCGCCGCGAGGCCGTGGCCGTGTTGGTCACGCGGCCCAACAATCCGCGATTCGCCAAGGTCATCGTCAACCGGTTGTTCCGGCAACTCTTCGGCCAGGGTATCGTCGAGCAGGTGGACGATCTCGATGGACAGGCTGGTTTTCAACCGGAGTTGTTTGACTATCTGGCGTACGATCTGATGAAGCACAATTACGATTTGAAAAGGACGCTGCGGCTGCTGGCAACCTCGCAGGCTTATGGGCGGGTGGCAGACAGGCGAGCGGGGGGCGTAAGCCCCCTGTTAGTGCAACCCGCTCAAGCGGCGCCCCAAGGGGACAGTCCCACGTTTGCTCCGCAAACCAATATTGCTGCTGGTTCCCAAAAATTGGGACAGTCCCCGGCGCAACACTCCCCGGCGTTTCTCGGTCTGCGTCAGAAGCGCATGACGGCTGAGCAATTTTCCGATGCGGTGGCCACGCTGACCGGTTATTGGCCGCAACCCACGCTGATGAAGGCGGAATTGGAAGACGGACCCGTCCGGGCATGGCGCTACCGTGACTCCGATGCGCTGGCCACGGCGTTGGGCCGGCCCAGTCGTGACGTGATTAACTCGACTCGCCCGGAAGCGGCCACGATTCTCCAGTCGCTTGAGTTGATCAACGGCGCCGTGCTGCAAGAGCGGCTCTCGAAAGGGGCCGAGCGCCTGCTGGCCGGGCCGCTGGGCAAGGAGCCGGACATCGACAAGGTGATTCATTCCCTCTGCCGCCGGGCCTATAGCCGCGACGCAACAGCGGCCGAGATCGAGCAAGGCCGCGCACTGTTGGGAACAGCACAACAGCGGCCAGCCCAGCGCCGCGCCGGCTGGGAAGATTTTCTGTGGCTGATCGTGATGCGGAGCGAGTTTCAATACTATTGAGAAACCCCGGGGACTGTCCCAATTTTTGGGAACCAAAAATGGGACTGTCCCCTCAGGTACCTTTACCATGCGTAACTACTGCTACCCTGGATCGAGCGAGCTGGACCGCCGGACGTTTTTGCGTCTGACCGGTTTGGGGGCCGGCGCGCTCTTGACCGGCGGCTTGCAGATTTCGGCCGCTTGGGGAGCCAAAACCGCGCGACCGCAGGCGACGGCCGATTCTTTGGTCTTCGTTTTCATGGGTGGGGGACAAGCGCCGGCCGAGACCTGGGATCCGAAGCGCTATACGCCATTCGTCAAGGGAATGAAATCTTCGGACGTCCACTCGACGTTCCCTTCGATCCCTACGTCGGCCGACGGCGTGAAGATCTCCCGCTACCTGGAGCGGACCGCCAAGGTCATGCATCACGGGGCGTTGATCACGTCGTTGCAGCCCGGCTTTCTCGGCGTGCCGATTCACCTGCGTTACATCTATCACTTACACACCGGCTATACGCCGCCGCAGACGGTGGCAGCGCCGACGATCGGTTCGATTGTGGCCCGCACGCTCGGCCCGCGCCATGCCGACGTGCCGGCGTTCGTCGATATCGGCCAGCGGCTCGACGCGCCGATGCTCACGGCCGAGATTGCCGCGGCGCACAGTCCTGGCTTTTTGGGGAGTGCCTATGGGCCGTTCGCGATACCCGATCCGGCGACGGCGGCCCTCGCCGTGCGTCCTCCGGCCGGCATGTCGCGAGAGCGGTTTGAGGAGCGCTTTCGCCGGCTCGAAGCGCTGCAGGAGAAGCGGGCCGCCGCACAGGATCAGCCGGTGCATCGCGACGAACTGCGCGAAGCGATCGACGGGGCGCGGCGACTGCTCAATTCGCCGGCCGCCTCCGCGCTCGATTTAACTCGCGAATCGAAGGCCGCCTCCGCTCCCTATGGCACCGGCCGCTTTGGCCAGGGTTGTCTCTTGGCCCGTCGGCTGATCGAAGCGGGAGTCCGGTTTGTCGAAGTCTCGTATGAGTACGAGCAATTCAAGAATTGGGACGCGCACGAGGACGGCCACCGACGCTATGCGGCGATGAAGAAGGAAATCGACGGCCCGTTATCACAATTGATCCGCGATCTCGACGAGCGAAAACTGCTCTCGCGGACGCTGGTGGTGGTGGTGAGCGAGTTTGGCCGCTCGATGCTCATCGAAGGAATCAGCGAAGACCCGGACGCGGAGCGCCGTGAGTACCTGGAGCGGACCAGCGCCCCGATTCCCAACGTGTTGACCAACGAAAAGAATTATGGTCTGCACCGGCATTTTTCCGGTGTCAGCAGCGCGGTACTCTTCGGCGGGGGCATTCGCGGCGGCATCCGCTACGGTGCAACTTCCGACGAACCGCCGTTTGATATCATTGAAAAGCCCGTCTCGATGGCCGACCTGCACGCCACGATCTACCGTGCGCTGGGTATTCCGGCGGACCTGTCGTACCAGATCGAAGGCCGCCCTTTCTTTGTCACGCCGGATGGAAAGGGCAGGGCAGTGGAGGCGCTGTTTGCGTGAGGGGACTGTCCCAATTATTGTCTCAGCAATAATGGGACTGTCCCCTTGGGGTACCAACTGACATGAAGCACGAAGAAATGCAACAATCACGAAAACACGAAAGATCGAAAACACGAAAGAAATTCATGAAATACTCCTTCCCACTCATCGCCGCCCTCCTTCTTCTCTGCTCGTCCGCTCCCGCCGCCGATCCCCCGGCCGAGCGCCCCAAGACCTGGGCCGCGCCTATCAAGCTCGAGGGTGTGCCGAACTATCACAAAGTTTCCGACACGCTCTTTCGCAGCGCGCAGCCCACCGCCGAGGGAATGACCAATCTCAAAGCCCAGGGTGTGCAGACCATCGTCAACCTCCGCTCGTTCCATTCCAACCGGGACGAAATCGGCAATACCGGCCTGGCCTCCGAACACATCTTCATGAAGACCTGGCATCCAGAGCGGGAAGAAGTCGTCCGCTTCCTGCAGATCGTCACCGATCCGAAGCGCACTCCGGTGCTGGTCCACTGTCAGCACGGCGCCGACCGCACCGGCACGATGTGCGCCATCTATCGCGTGGCCGTCCAAGGTTGGAGCAAAGAAGAAGCCGTCCGAGAAATGACCCAGGGAGGTTATGGCTTCCACGAAATCTGGCCCAACCTGCCGGCCTGGATCAAAGATCTGGATATCGAGGCGATCCGCAAGGAAGTGGGGATCAAGGAGAACGCGAAGTAGGTCCGTTTTGCCGAAACGGACCTGGAGTTGACGCTTTACGGTTCCGTAACGTCTAAACCCGCTTTGTCGCCTCAGCAACAGGTCCAGTCCGGTCCCGGCGCGCCAGCCTTTTTCTGGGGCTGGTTGATTGGACCTGCCTCCCCAGAGCTGCCCTCCCGTCCAGCCGATGACTACCCCAGTGGTCTAATTTAATATGGCGGCGTTCTGACGCACTGACAGCGTGTCTGTGCCA
>JAIOPX010000133.1 GCA_021413705.1 Planctomycetota bacterium
TGAGGCCGGCAATTGCTAAAAACGCACTACGCTGTGCTAGTTCGCGAGCGATCCGCTTGATGAGGCTTGGCGGCATACAGTTAGGCTTCGGCATGGAAGGGTGAGACCGGAGAGCCAAGGTGGGATACCCTCTATTAGAAACCGAACTGCCATGGGAGGCAACCACGGATTTTGGGTCAGAAATGCCGGGAGAATCAGGCTTGAGGCAGGAGGTAGTAGCCTGTAGGTCATGCGCAGCGTGACCATATTCATCGTGCCACTGCTTGAAGGACGCCAGTTTTTGTCTCAAGCAAGTGACAGCTTCCATGCGTCCGCCAAGCAGTGCGGTATGAGGCTGGAAGCGAGAGGGAGTGAGCAAAAGGGATCCGATCCCGTAGCTGAAGTCGTGAGACTTCAGTGCTTTTGAGCCCGCCTGAACCGCACTGCTTAAAAGCCGCGAGGAGGACGGTTTCGTTAGCCCTTGTGCTTCGCGCGCGGCTTTAAAGCAGTGGCACGACGCTGAGTGATGCTGGATCGTCGGGGATCCTTGATCCTGGTTCGCCACGATGCGCTGACTCGGATACCCAGCCCACGCTCGGCAAGCGAGGGCTACTGTGGCCAACAAAATCATCATCAGCACCACGTTGATCCCCGCCGATCCGCCGCCGCTACCGGGCCGCTTCGCAGAGCTTGGAGCGCTCTTCGTGTTCTCCGCCGCAACTTGTTGCTCGGCAACAGGTTGCTGATTCTGTTCTCCGCTTGTTCTCCCAATGTTCTCCGCGTGTTCTCCGGTCTGTTCTCCCGTTTCTTTCGCCATCTGCTCGGCCATCTCGGCCTGCTTCTGCCGAGTAGGGGACAGGTCGGGATCCTGCTCATCCATGTACTTCTTGAGCCGCTCTATCCGGCGGCAGAGCTTGCGTCGTGAGGGATTGGGAACTTTGGACCACTTGAGCATCGTGTTGGAATAGGAGACGAGCGCGCGAAACGACGCCAGGTTTCCCAGTTGGGCATCGGCAACCACCGGACCGACCGTCTGACGCAGCAGGCTCTCGCACTCAGCTCGAGTATCGGACGGAAAGTGTTCATGGTGCTCGTTCTCGGCAATCATGAACGTCTGCGCGCGGGCATAGGCGGCCGAGACGGAGATGCCCAGCAGCGCGGCCATCTGGCGATAGGTTTTGCCCCGAGCACGGAGCCCAAAGGCCTGCTCGCAGAGAATATATTCCCGCTCAGGAGTCATCTTGGGCTGCGGCACATGGGGATTCCTTTGGATATGGATCGTATCCATGTGAGGCATATCGGGCATTTCCTTCGGATCGAACGTGGCGCGATGGGGTTGGGTCATGGGAATCTCTCCTTCAAAATGGGTAGGGTGGGTGCTTGCACCCACCACGTCCACTCGCCGTTGCCGCCGCGTGGGTGCAAGCACCCACTCTACTGAGTAATCTTCGTGTTCTCCGCCGCAACTTGTTACTCGGCAACAGGTTGCCGATTGTGTTCGCCGCTTGTTCTCCGGTCGTTCTCCGCTTGTTATCCCGGTACTCTCTGGTCGCTGTCCGTTGTTTGATCGTCGCAGGCGCGAAGGCTGTACTCCAACGCGCGCACCTTCAGCGCAGAATTGGAAGGTTCTTTTTCAAACGAGCTTCTTTTTCGTGCTTTCGAACTATCGTGTTTTCGTGATGCTCCTTCTCTTCTTTACGAGTCTTTGCCCCTTCTCGTCTTTGCGTCGAAACCTTCTTCACATCAGCTACAGTCGCGCAGCATCCCCAAGGGGACAGTCCCATTTTGCTGGGGCAAAATTGGGACAGTCCCCCAACGCAAAGAGCCCGCCCCACGACGCGGTTTAGGCGTCTTAGGGCGGGCTCTTCTGATACCTGATCCTGAAGTTTTTTAGGCTTCAGCCCAAGCTCTGATAGGATACCTCGCATGTGTCAGGCGTTTCATCCTTCCAGGGATGAATACCGCCATTTGACACACCATCACCCTATCAGATTTGCTGCAAAAATCAAGTAGCAAAATCGGCCACCCCCCTTGAGTATTGTCCACAATGACAGCTTAAGATTTATGCTAGATAACGAACGATTGATGGGCGAAGTTCAAATCCTGTTACCCCGACACCGAGGACTTTCGACTTGGCGGAGGACAGATAACCAAACACTGCAATGGACCGGCCCGGCCGAACGGTCCTTGATATACTAAAGCGTGGTCAGTGCCGGGTCGACCATTGATCGCTGGACGTTAGCGAGCAAATCAATGCGATGCTATACCGATGCTTCTGGGGTCCGTCGCATAGACGTCGCGCCGCTGCCAGACACAGTAGCTTCGTTACTTGAGTTGGATATTCCAGGCATCGTGCAGGCAGGTGAGTTGCTCGCCCAGGTTGATCGCGTCCTGAGTGGTACGCTGCAAAGATGGGAAGTCACGGGAGACACATTCGCTATCACTTTGTCTCGCGACGGCGTTTTGATCGACTGCATATGGGGTGATGATAATTGCAAGCTAAGCTTGGCTGATTTTCGAGGATGCCTCCTCGCGTGGCAGATTTTTATCTCGGAGCGGATTGCTAGCTAACCAAGCATATGACAATTCCTCGCAAAGGATCACGGCGAATAGTGGTTGACGGCACCGAGTACCGTTGGCGTGTCCGCCACCGACCAACCTACTCACAATTGGCATTGGGGCACACCTTATCCGTTGCGATTGATATTGGTGAGAACCCGCAGTGCACATTGCTTGTTGATTTGTCACGCGCGCACCTATCGAATGCGCTTGGTGAGCCATCAACTCCAGTTACGCCACTAGAAGTATCCAATTTGATACGTAACGCACGAATTGCAGGCTGGAATCCAACTGAGCCCGGCAGCGCATTCAAAATGTTCGGTGAACATCTTGCGTCACAGATCGGTCAGCCGGAGCGGCGGTTAGAATAGGATGCATTACCCAGCCCAGTTTGGTATGCGACTTGGTCCCAGGCGTCGCACGGAAGAGGACGATCCCGGGTGACACCCAACTTCAAAATGGCTGTCCCCCGGCTGCTTCTCCCCAAGATCGGTCGGGAGCGCCGACGCTAGCAAAGTGAAAAGTTCTAACCGTGTCCTGTTACCCCGACTTCACCTATAGTTAACAGGCCGAATACGAGTATTTTTTTCTTGCGTCTTGAGAATCACACATGGTCGGCTCATGCGTTATTCACTGATACAGTTCTTGTTGCTGGTCGCGCTGGCTGCAATTCTCGCAGAACTGGGAATGTCGATATGGTCGTTGTTTGATGCGAAAGCCTATAGCGTCACCGCGGTAGTGTTTGCGCCGGACGGCAAATCGCTGGCAGCCTGCCTTTTCTCGCATGCGGGGCAAGTGTCGCAAACGGCACAGGACAAGGTACATGTCTCGCGCTTGTTCGCGCTCGTCGATGTGCAGGATCCGACCAAACTGCGCATCATTGAACGAAATACAGGCACCGCATATCTTTCGTCCCTTTGGGATGCGAGCCGAAACGCCGGTGGCCAGTGCCTGGCTTTCTCTCCGGACGGCCGGATGTTGGCAACCGTAGGCTTATCCGCCGACTCCTTTCATGTATGGGAGGTCGCATCTGGTCAAATGGCGGGTACCGTTTTGACGCCGTCCGAATTAACGGGGAGCATCGACTGGGCGGCAAATGGCGAATTGGCCGTGAGCTGCCGCGATGGCATCTATGTGAACCGTCCGAACTCGAAACAGCTTCAGAAAGTGACTACGTCTTCCCATTCGCCAGTCGCAGTGGCCCTGTCCCGTGACGCAACGAAAGTTGTTGTCGGTGATGAGCGAGGAACGATTGAAGTTTGGGACAGGAAAACGGGAAAACACGCGCCCTTATGGCAAGCGGACGATGTCAATTTTGCGAACAAGGTTTCCCTGGCCTGCTCGCCCGATGGCCAGCTCGTCGCTGGCAGCATCATGAGGCCGGCCGGTTTAGACGAGGCATTCGATGCAATCTGCGTCTGGAACACGGCAACAAGGACGAGCCACGATTGGTCGGAGAAACCTTTCAGTATACTGGCTGTCGCCATGTCGCCTGATGCATCGATGCTGGCCACCGCAGGGTCCGGTCACTTGCGCTGTGCCACCCTCTCAGATCAACAGGCGGTGGAGGTCGATTCGGAAAACTGGATCGTGTGCATTGCATTTTCACCCGACGGAAAACTGTTGGCGACCGGTGACGTGAAGGGGGAAGTGTCGTTGTGGGAAACAAACGGCCTGCGGCTTGTGCGCCGGTTTTCTTTGAGTGAATTGGATCGCTCTTCGGGGCACGACATCCTCCGCTGGACCTTGCTGCTCATTGCCGGCATAGGTTGGCTGCTGATTTGGCGTCGCGTTAGGGGGCCAAGTAAAGCCAGTTTTGAGACGACGACATCTACCAATCCACCCCCGGCGAAAGATTAGGGCACCCAGAGTACCAGAGACGGGTGACGGGTAGCCTATTGAGCAGCCCAGGTAAAGAGTTCGCCCGGCAGCGCCCACACTAGCTGGCTAAAAAGTTCGAACCGTGTGCTGCCCCGAGAATTCTGGCTAGAATACTCTCATGCCCTGCCGCTTCCAATTCAGCCTGAGAACGCTATTAATCGTGACTACAGTCTGCGCCTCATTGTTTGCAGTTTTAGCCCGGTGGTCGTACAAGGCCCAGCAACAACGGGAGGCAGTGGAAGCGCTTCAAGGAAAAATGTGCCTAGTCAAATACGACTTTCAGCAATACGACGTAATGGCAGAAGGGCCAAGCCATTGGCCCTCGTGGCTCGTTAATGTGCTGGGCGTGGATTATTTCGCAAGCGCGCGAGAGTTCGGACCTGTACCTGGCACCTATGCCGTTGACAACGATGGTCGCTGCTATCGCGATATCAACGATGACAGCCTTCAGCACGTAAAAGCATTGCAAACACTACATGTGCTCAACCTCGGGCGATCATTCGTCACCGACGCCGGGCTAGAGCACCTTAAGGGCTTAACTGAGTTGCAATCCCTCGTCCTCGACACGACACATGTCACCGATGCCGGACTCGAACATCTGAAGGAATTAAAGGCGATGCAATACCTCAGTCTCCAAAAGACCAAAGTCAATGATGCTGGCGTAGCTCGGCTGCAAAAGGCGTTGCCAAATTGCAAGATCACAAGCCCATGACCTCGCCCCGCTTGCAGTTCCGACTGAGAGGCCGATGGTGTGACACCTAACATCGAAATGCCTGTCCCTTGACTGAGTCAGCGTGGCTGCGGGAGGACGATCCGCGTGACACCCAACTTCAAAATGGCTGTCCCCCGGCTGCTTCTCCCCGGCTGCTTCTCATCCGCGAGACGATCCTATGAAATTCCTCATAATGCTTCTCGTAATCAATGCACTGGCGGTGGTCATTGCTGCATTCTTGTTTTTCTACGCGCCACAATACTCCGATCTGCGTCTTCGGTTGGCATACATCGAACTAGATCGAGCGCAAGTTATTAACCAAGAGAAGTTGGCGGTCTTCGCCCCGTCACTGAAGGAAGATGATCGTAACCGTGTTCCCCTCTGGATGGCGGAGAGCGTTATAACCGCGGAAAAACGAAATGCAAAGCTCCTGGTTATCTTCTCAACTCTGAATGTCATTCTGTTGGTGATCGCCATTGTTACTATGCACCGCAATGTCAAGCGATCACAAAGACTTCACGCTTAAGATGGACATTCTCGAAAAGCCTGTCCCCCGCCTGCCCGCCTAAACAGATCAACGAGATCAGATGCTCGCCACCGCACAACAGATCGGTCGGCAGCGGCCACGCTAGCTGGCTGAAAAGTCCTGACCGTGTCCAGTTGCACCGCTATGATGAGACGAAAAAATCATAGCGACAGTCGATTGGGGCGACCAGGTGAGGCGAGGCGAGCAGATGGCACCGAACTTCGGGATGGCTGTCCCCCGGCTGCCCCTCGGCATCAACTGCTTGGTTTACACAATGATCTGATTGCCCAAGACACAGCATGAAACCCACCCTTTGGCAACTGTCCCTCAACTCGCTCCTTCTGGGGACCGCGGCGGTCGTTGAAGGCTCGCACCACGCATTGGAGTACGAGCAGCAAGGTTGATGCTAGGTGTGTGAAAAGTTCTAACCGTGTCCTGTTGCCCCGACGGTCCAAGATCCCGCTAGAATGATCCCATGCTGCGCCGCATCCAATTCCGCCTGAGAACGATATTCGTGGTAACAACCATTGCTGCCGTGTTGGTTGCTGTGGCGGTCCCGGTGACAAGACACTTGGTCCGGAAGCGTGAACCTACGAAGAGCGAGATGGTCTTATTCGAATCAATGAACATCGCTCGTGCAATCGAAAAAATGGGAGGTTTTGCCGTACCATGCGACAGGATGAACCCAGATGCATGTGTCTATGTCGATTTCAAGAACAAAACTGTGAGCGACGCCTCGCTGGATCGACTCGGCAGGTTGCCCCGCATCGGCTCCTTGATCCTTGACGGTACAACGGTTACAGACACGGGTCTGGCAAAGCTCAAAGGACTCACAGAACTCAGAGTTTTGAGCCTTGATCAGACAAAAATTACCGATGCCGGGCTCAACAAGCGTTGCCGAAGTGCTCCATCCTTCACTGAACGCCCAACCATCATGGTTGGCCTAGCATCGGGGACGATCAGGTGAGGGACAATAACCGTATCGGAAAAAGTGAAATGGTTCAGGTCACTGGGTAAGATCCCGTGAGCATCGGGCCTGGGATGCGTCCAGCGAGCCACCGGACGCCGCAGAACGAACTGGCTCGCTACGATCCCCAGGTCCAGCGTTCCGGTACCCAGGCGTATTGATCCCCTTTGGGAACGACGGTGCCGATCCCTGGCCAGGGGAGATGGAAGCCGAAAGCCCGCGACCTGCTGGCCGCCATGCGAGTGAAGAGCTTTTTGCGCGTCTGGACGGCGGTTTCGGGATCGTGATCCATGGCGACGGTCCAGCCGACATTGTCGAACATCAGCAGGTGATGATGCACCACGTCACTGATGTGCATGAGGGAATCCTTACCCGATCGGATCTCAAAACAGGCATGGCCATCGGTATGGCCAGGTGCGGCGATGATCTCGACTGCATCATGGAACAGCTTTTGGCCGTCCTTGGCGATGACGAGGTGTTCCTGGAGGATGTCGAAGTTCTTGCAGACGGATTTCACCATCCCGGGCAGCGGCTGCTTGTCGCGCTTCGACTTGGAGAAGTCGGGGTTCGGCCCTCGCCAGAAATCATATTCTTGCTGAAGCAGGTAGATTTTCGCATTCGGGAACGCCGGCTTTTGCCCGTGGATAAAGCCATCGAGGTGGTCGCCATGGGCATGGCTGAGGAAACCGACTTTGACTTGCTCGCGCGTGATGTCCAGGGAGCGGAGTACCGCTTCGAGCCAGCCGAAGTTAGGGTTTGGGTTGCGCTCGCCGAGGCCGGCGTCGATCAGCGCGACCTCGTCACCCAGCTTGAGAGCCAGGACATTGATATACAGCGGGAGCGCGTCGAGGCGCTCACGGTTGGAGATCATCGCCTGCTTCATCACCGGGCGATCTTCCGCGGGCCACATGAGGCTCAGCCCTTCACGAAACAGCATGTGGCCATCGCTGATGGAGAAGGCTTCGATGTCGCCGATCTTAAACCGATAGACGAACGGATTAGGAGGGCGTTTGAGTGGGGCCTTCCGCGCTTCCTCGGCGGAAAGGGGGACGTCGGCGACGGCCAAACCGGCCAGCGATAAGGCAGCGGCACCGAGGAAATCGCGACGAGGAAGGAACGGGTGAGGCATTGTGCTCAGCCCAGTACAGAAGGTTACACAGATGGGGCCAAAAACGCTTTTACACCGCAGTCTCACATATTATAACAGTCTGCGCCCCGACTTCACAGGCATTTCAGAATCAAAAAAGAATTTCCAACGAGGGCTTCAGGGGATGGAAGTCTTCTTCTGACGCAGAGTCGCCAAGGTGAAAAGACTCGCAAAATAGGAAGGAAACGGCTTCGCTATGACGACGACTTCAGTCGGCCTATAATCATTCTTCATTGGCGATTCATTGTGCCATTGCATCGAAAATAATCCTGCTGCAACCGGCCAAACTGCTAGTCTCTCCAGGAGTCTGGTTGATGATCCGCTTCATGAGTTCAATTCTGCTGGTGCTTGCCATGGCCGCGGTTGCCAGGTCGGCAGAAACGGTTCAGCCCGCTGTGCCTCGATTCGGGTTGGTTGTCGGACAGGAATTGCAATTTGAAATGCTCTTTGGGATGTGGTTCGACGGTCCCGACGGCAAACCCAAAATCAAGCGAAAGCCGGATGGCACGCTTAAGTACTCCCGCTTCGATCTGATGGCCTGCGTCACCGCGAAGAATCAGGATGGTAGCTTCCGCATGGTGTTGAGTTGGAATGACGAAGTTCGGGGGCACGAACTCATTTCCGCCAACCTGCAGACGGACGGAAGAATCACAGCCGGCCTGGGAGGAGACGCCCAGCGCCTGCGAGAGATTTTTCCCAGGCTACCCGACCAGCAGGGCGAGCTGCGCGACGGATGGCAACAACACGATCAGCAGTCAACGGCGCTGACGCGATACACCCTGGACGACGGGACCATTTGTGCCCGGCCGGACTCGCCGCTCCACCGGGTGGCCGATGGTCGCTCCACGCAGCGCTATCGTTTGTGCGCGGGGGATAACCTACCCGAACGAGTGCAAAGTGAAGGTTACTACAAGTTCTATCAGGAGACCGACGACCAGACGATAGTGCTTACCAAGGTCGAGCAACATTCCGCAACCTGGGCAGAGCGGTTCGATGCCGACGCCCGGCGGTATTTTTCCGCGGTGGAAGCGGATCAGCAGCATGTTGCGGGCAATGGAGTGCCGTTGGCCATCGCGGCCCGGACTGAGGGGGTAGCGGAAAAGTTGCTCGACGCGCAACGGGTTGAACTGGTGGCGGCGAGCCAGTCCGTGGAAGAGCCCCTTTTTCGCACTGAATTGGAGCAGAAAATCAAACGGTTCGACGGATATCGCCCGATGCGACTGACGACTGCCAAAGCCTTGGTCAACATCGCCGGGCATCCTTCGCCTGCTTGGAAGGCAACCGATTTGGAGGGCAAGCTGCACTCGGTCGAGCAGTATCGTGGGCAAGTGGTGGTACTCGACTTCTGGTTTCGAGGGTGTTCGTGGTGCATACGGATGATGCCCCAAATCGAAGAAGCGGACGCGCATTTTCGAGAGCGCCGGGCTCCCGTCGCATTTCTCAATGTCAGCATTGACAAGGAAGTGGACGACATGCAGGCGGTACGCGACAAGATGAAACTGAGCGCGCCGGTATTGCAAGGCATCAAGCTGGCTGAGGTGTATGGCGTCGAAGCCTATCCCAAGTTGATCGTTCTGGACCGTCAAGGGGTGGTTCGGGGGATATTTCCCGGCTTCGCGCGATCTCGACGGAGCGATTTGATCGAGTTCGTCGAGGTATTGCTCGCTGAAAAAGTCGAGGCGCAACCTTCTGAAAAACAGACGTCCACGCCTGTTAGGAACCCGTAGTTCGCCCGCTATTTCATGCTTCGAATCTCGCCTCGGCCCGCGCCGATTTCTGCCTGACGCCTCATTCGCCTAGATTGATGAGCGAAGCGATGGGCGTTACAATTTCAGCCACCGCATTGCATTGCCTATCAAGTTGGGGCACCTTAACAGTTTACATTTTACTTCGTCAAAGGATCACGACACATGGCAGCCGAAGCCCAAGGCCCCTTCAAGCATACCGCCGGTGGCGGGACGACGAACCGCGATTGGTGGCCCAACGATTTGAAGCTCGAACTGCTCAGCCAACATTCCTCCAAGTCCAACCCGATGGACGAGGATTTTGACTATGCGAAAGAGTTCAAGAGCCTCGACCTGGCGGCAGTGAAGAAAGATCTGGCGGCGCTGATGACCGACTCGCAGGACTGGTGGCCGGCCGATTTTGGTCACTATGGCCCGTTGTTCATTCGCATGGCGTGGCACGCCGCCGGAACTTATCGCACTGGAGACGGCCGCGGCGGTGGGGGTAGGGGCCAGCAGAGGTTCGCCCCGCTCAATAGTTGGCCGGACAATGTGAGCCTGGACAAGGCCCGCCGGCTTCTGTGGCCGATCAAGCAAAAGTATGGCCGCAAGATTTCCTGGGCCGACTTGATGATCCTCACCGGCAACGTCGCGCTGGAAACGATGGGCTTCAAGACCTTCGGGTTCGGTGGCGGACGCGAAGACGTCTGGGAACCGGATCAGGATGTCTATTGGGGCGCCGAGAAGACCTGGCTGGGTGGCGATATTCGCTACCGCCATGGTTCCGAGGGGGTCGAGAAGGCAGGGGGCGTGCTCGTGTCGGACGACGATGCGGACGGAGATATCCACAGCCGCGTCTTGGAGAATCCGCTGGCGGCAGTGCAGATGGGATTGATTTACGTTAACCCTGAAGGCCCGGATGGCAATCCCGATCCGATCGCCGCGGCGCACGATATCCGCGAGACGTTTGGCCGGATGGCGATGAACGACGAGGAGACCGTGGCGCTGATCGTCGGCGGCCATAGCTTCGGCAAGACCCACGGAGCGGCTCCCGCAACCCATGTCGGGCCTGAGCCGGAAGCGGCCGGCCTCGACGAACTGGGCTTCGGGTGGAAGAACAGTTTTGGCACCGGCAAGGGGGCCGACACGATCACCAGCGGATTGGAAGTCACCTGGACCACTACGCCCACGAAGTGGAGCAACAATTTTCTGGAGAACTTGTTTGGCTTCGAGTGGGAACTGACCAAGAGCCCCGCCGGGGCGCAGCAGTGGAAGCCGAAGGGGGGAGCCGGGGCGGGCACGGTGCCTCATGCCCATGATCCTGCAAAGCGGATCGCTCCCTCGATGCTTACCACCGACCTGGCCCTGCGGTTTGATCCGACGTACGAAAAAATTTCGCGGCGTTTCCTGGAAAACCCCAAGCTGCTTGCCGATGCTTTCGCCAGGGCGTGGTTCAAGCTGACGCACCGCGACATGGGTCCGCGAGCGCGGTATCTCGGCCCGGAGGTTCCCGCGGAAGAATTGATCTGGCAAGACCCGATTCCCGCGGTGAACCACAAGTTGATCGAGGCTGCGGACATTGCGGCGCTGAAAGGTAAAATTCTGGCATCCGGTCTGACGGTCTCGGAGTTGGTGTCCACCGCCTGGGCGTCGGCCTCCACGTTCCGCGGTTCCGACAAGCGAGGTGGCGCTAACGGGGCACGGGTTCGCCTGGCGCCGCAAAAGGATTGGGCGGTCAATCAGCCGGCCCAACTGGCGAAGGTCCTGAAAACCCTGACGGAGATTCAGAGCGGGTTTAACGGAGCCGCGGCTGGCGGGAAGAAAGTCTCGCTGGCGGATCTGATTGTGCTGGCCGGTTGCGCGGGCGTCGAGAAAGCCGCGAAGAACGCTGGCCACGATGTTACCGTTCCCTTCACGCCGGGGCGCGCGGACGCCTCGCAAGAACAGACCGACGTGGAATCGTTCGAAGTGCTCGAACCGATCGCGGACGGTTTCCGCAATTATCTCAAGGGGAGATATACGGTGCCAGCCGAAGCGCTGCTGGTGGACAAGGCCCAATTGCTCACGCTGACTGCGCCCGAAATGACAGTGCTCGTTGGCGGCATGCGGGTGTTGAAGACCAATGTTGGCGGGACCCAGCACGGCGTCTTCACCAAGCGGCCGGAGGCGTTGACCAACGACTTCTTCGTCAATCTGCTCGACATGAGGTCGGTATGGAAGGCGACGTCAAAAGACGCCGACGTGTTCGAAGGCCGCGATTGCAAAACGGGCGAAGTGAAGTGGACCGGCACGCGCGTGGACCTGGTCTTTGGTTCCAACGCCCAACTCCGCGCCCTGGCGGAAGTCTATGGAAGTTCCGATGCGGAGAAGAAGTTTGTGCATGACTTCGTCGCGGCTTGGAACAAGGTGATGAACCTGGATCGGTTCGATCTGGGGTGAGGGCGATTTAGTGGCAAACTTCGCGATGAATCGGATCGAGCCGCCCGACTGGGCGACGCAGCCTGACCTGAGCATCATGAATGTCACTGTCGCCGAGTACACGTCAATTCAGCGGCACCGCGACACCTTACTTCAGGCTGTTCAGCGGGAGATTGAAACGTATTTGAACACGCCAGGGCTTTTCGGTGAAGGTCGGAGCTTTCCAGATCGCCTGCGAATGACCGGCGAGTACTACATCGGAGCTGAGTCCTACATCGCGCACCGCAATCCTGTATGGTACCAGATCAGCGTGATGTGTCATTGCCTTGAGCGAGCAAAGGGCAGCAGAGGCCGCGACGACGACTACTTGGGTTTGGAGGTGTGGCTCAAATGCGTCCCAGGTAATTGGTCCTCGTTCGAAGTGTTCCGAAATACCGATTCATCGTCCATCTGAGCAGGCACTCCGACCTGCCTCACACCGGCGCATTTCGACAGTGACCGCAGAGTGCGGCCGGGGGACACGCATTCCGAATTTGGGTGTCACCCGTACTCCGTTTGTTGTGCCCCTACAGGGCGTCCCATCATTTATTGTGGGATGATACCCAGGGCGGCGCTTGTCGCGGCCGAGCCCGCGAAGCGCTTTGCCCGTGGGCTGATATGTTTCACGCCTTCGGCGTATTATCGCATTGGCCGTCCTGGCAGCGGTTCGCCGTTGGTGTCCAGAATCTGGAAGTGATGGATGCCGTGGGGGGATTTGTCGTTGAAGGTCCAGACCACCTTTTTGTCCGGCGTCACTTCAACGAGCTTCACTTGATCCTTCTTCGCGTGATAGCTGGTCATCACGGTGTTGCCGTTGGGCAAGCGCTGAACGCCGCAGGCGTCGTCGAGTTTGTTCTCGCCCAACTCGGCGTTGGTGATTTGCCAGACGACTTTACCGCTGGGGTCGATCTCGGCCACCATGTTGCCGATCGTGCAGCCACAAACCGTGTTGCCGTTGTCCAGGCGGATCGCCGTGAAGGGCCAGTTGGGAGTCGTCGCTTTCCAGACAATCTTTCCCTCGGGTGAATACTCGCGAACTTCCTTCTCCAACAATTGCGGCACAATATAGTTGCCGTTGGCGAGCTTGCGGGCCATGCGGGCTTCGAGATGGACGTTCTTGGTCTGCGTTTGGATCGGCACGGAGACCGCCTCCTTGCCGTCACGCGTCAGTTCCACCAACCGCGGCTTCTGGCCCAGCTCGACGGTAAATATGTTGCCGTTTTCCAACACCCAGGCGGTGACGAGTTCCTGTTGCTTGCCTTTCCACTCCCAGACAACCTTGCCCGAGGGATCGACTTCCACGATCGCGCCGGTGGGGTAGCGATTCTTGCTGGGGTAGAGCGCCATGAGCACATTGCCGTTGGGCAACAACTGCCCATCGCTGGCAGGGTGGTCGAACTTCCAGACCACGTTGCCGTCGCCGTCGATGATCTGCGCGCCACGGCCGCTGCCGAAGGCCAGCAGCTTGTGCGTGATCGATGACGTGGCGGCGGCCTTCTCCATTGTGACCGGCTCTTGATTGCTGCGGAACGGACTGGCAGGCAATCCCTCGGCGTTCATCAGGTTAGGGTTCGCCTCGCGCCGCCAGCCGAAGCGGACGTGCTTGGGTTCTTTGACGGCCTCGGCCTGGGCGACGACATTGGCGCCGTCGACGGTGGCCACGGCCGGGACAAACTTGCCGTCGGCGCCGGCTATTTCAAACTCGGCGAGCGGCTTGCCGTCGCGCGCTTTCAGCCCGCCGCCGACATAGTCAAACTCGATGCGGATCTTGTCGCCGTCGATCTTGATGGATTTATAGAGCGGGCCGGAGGGAACGACATCCTTGCCATAGTTCTTGGCCAAGGCCCATAGAGCCAGCCGGCGGCCGACGTCCTGCTTGTTGGCAGGGTGGATATCGCCCAGGTTGCCGATGTCGGTGGTGACGGCCATACCCGTGTTGGGAATCTGCAGGGATCGTAGTTGGGCCTCCCACAACAGGGGCAGTGCTTCGCCGTTGTACATATTGGCTAGCGGGGCGATTTGCACATAGTAGAAGGGAAAATCACCTTGGCCCCAAACTTTGCGCCAGCCTTCGATCAGCGCCCGCATCCGGTGGAAATAAAGCAGGTTGTCGCCATGGTTCGACTCACCCTGGTACCAGATGGCGCCTTGAATGCCGTAGGGGACGATGGGCGCGACCATGCCGTTGTAGATGGCGGTGGGGTTGCGCTGCGGCTTGCCGGCCAGCTCGGGTATCGCCTTCAGTCCGACCGCGGGCGTAAACGGTTCGATCGGCTGTCCACCCCAGGCGTTGGCGATCAAGCCGATTGGCACCTTGAGTTCTTTTTGAAGTTCGCGGCCGAAGTAGTAGCCGGCGGCGGAAAAGCCACCGACCGTTTGGGGGCTGCACACGGCCCACTTGGCGTTGACGTCGGCGGCAGGCCGCGGGCCGGCGACCGTGGGAATGTTCAACAGCCGAATGTTCGGATGGTTCGCGTCCGCGATTTCCTTAGCGCCATCGCGGCAGGTCTGCACGTTCCACTGCATATTCGACTGGCCGGAGCACACCCAGACTTCACCGACGAGGATGTTTTTGACCTCGACGCTGTTCTTGCCGCTGACGGTCATCGTCCGGGGCTGATCGTTGGCAGGGCCGGTTGGAATCTTCACGCTCCACTTCCCGTCGGCACCTGTTTTGGCGGTAGCTTTCTTGCCGCCGAACTCGACGGTCACTTCTTCGTCCGGCGCGGCGGTTCCCCAGATGGGCACATCGCGATCGCGCTGCAGCACCAGGTTATCGCTGAAGACGTTGGGCAACTTGACGTCGGCTTTTGCCGGCGCGGCCAGCAGGGGCAAAATCAACAGAGAGCAAACTGCAATCGAGGCGCGAAACTTGAGCATTGCCTGGGCTAAAGAGCGGCAGGTAACGAACCAGCGCCGGGTGCCATGCCCACGTTTGAGAGGGCTTCAGAAGTGTGTCAGGGTCAAATTGCGATGATGTGTGATTTTGAGTTCACGTGGGCATGGATTCGGCGAGTCGAGGGGTTTTTCAAGACAAGTGAAATGGAATATATTCAATACCTTAAACCGTTCGCTCTGCACCCCTCTGGTTCAATCACCGGATTATGCGAGTTCCTCCCGGCCATCGTAAGATTTGCCGTCGATACAACGAACCAGGGCATGCCCATTCGTTGACATTCTCTTGCTTTCAGCAGCAACAATTTCTTTCCAGAGATCGAACCCGGCAATGGTTGGTAGAAGCCATTGACCGCGCCCGTAAGAAACATCAGTTTCATCTTTGGGCTTACGTAATCATGCCGGAACATGTGCATTTACTTTTGTGGCCGACGCGACCGATGTACACGATATCCAGCATCCTGAGCTCATTGAAAATGCCTGTGACCAAGAAGGCTTTGCTCTATGTTCGCCAATCGGCTCCTTCGTTTCTGCCAAAAATGGAGGATCGTCAACCCAATGGTGACGTTCACTACCGATTCTGGCAACGCGGCGGAGGTTATGACAGAAATATCATCGAGCCAACCACGATCTGGGCTGAGATGGATTATATCCATGCTAACCCAGTACGACGGAAGCTCTGCGATCGCTCAATCGAGTGGCCGTGGTCGAGTGCCGCGTGGTGTTATTCTGGTGTCGGTTTGCTAGCTATGGACGTGGAGTCGCTGCCACGGACGAAAGAAGGTTGAGTGAAACTACTCATCGGCAACCGAGAATCATGCCCGCGTGGCTCGATTCCTTGTGCTTGAATGAGGCAGGATGCTGATTCACTTCATCAGGCTGGCTCTAACGCGGGCATGGCACCCAATCTTACCCCTTCCGCCGCTCGCAGCTTGCCTACTTACCCCGTTCGGCCACGCGATGCGTTTGCTTGCTCAGGAAAAAGCCGGTGGCGAACCAGCCGTCGTCCAGGCTGTCCACAAAAATGCCGGCCGGTCCTAGATAGCGGCGCACTCGCTCGTACTCGGGCAACTTGCGGCCGTCGAGTTGTTGCTGACGCACCTTGACCACTTCGTCTTCCTCTTCCTCCTCGGTGTTCGGCTCGCTCAACATGCTGTTG
>JAIOPX010000247.1 GCA_021413705.1 Planctomycetota bacterium
GCAGTTGGCCCGCCTGGGCGTGGTCAACGCTGAGAAGCGCGTGGTCGTAGCGCCCGCCATGGCGGAAGGCTTCACCGCCGTGGAAGGGGAAGCGGCCTACTACCGCACGCTCAACAACAGCCAGTTCTTCGAGAGCTTCCCAGGGACCAGGGCCACGTTTAGATAGTATCCTTCACGCTCCGCGTGAAGATTCGCATCACGCGGAGCGTGATGGATACTATGGTGTGAAGCGACGCATCACGCGGAGCGTGATGGATACTATGGGGCCCCACTCATCCTTACTTCTCTTCACCCAATTGATCCATCCGGCGCTGAAGCTCCTTCAGTTGGCCGCGCAGTTGATCAATCTCAGCGCCCCGATTCTTTTGAACTCCGGGGGCTGGTGGCGTAGGCAACGGCGGCGGTAGCGGCGACACCGCAGGCGCGGGTGCAGTCGCCGCGCCGACGGGGGGCGCGCCTTCAACACTTGGCGCTTCGAACTCTGCGCTACCCTGGATCTGAACTCCGGGCGCCTGAAACGCTTCCGCTTCGACGACTCCGAAGTTACCCACCGCGCGGCCGGCGGTCATATTGCCGAGCATGGCCTCGATGTGCGGCCGGATCGTCTCGGGCAACTTGGCCAGATCGTCGCTGGTGATCTGCCAGGTCTTTTCGCCTTGGCGCACTTCGATCTTCGTCGGATTGTTCCCCTCGCGCGTCACCTTGACGTTCAAATCCGCGGGGAACGGGCGTTGCGGCACTGCTCCAGCCACTTGGGCGGGACGAAGGATCCGCAAGCGCAATGGACGCCCGGGTCCGGCCGCTTGACGATCGGCGGCCAACTGACGCAGATGTTCGATCCACTGCTCGATGGCCTGATGATCGTCCCCCTGGGGAACCAATACATTGAACGGCTGAGCAGGCCGCTCGGCCGGCGTGACCTTCAATGTCTGAGCTTTGCCACCACGCAGAATATTGAAGTCGATAGCCACGGCGCCTTTTTCATTGGCCACCTTGCCCAGGGCCGCGGCATCGGGCAACGGTTGGCCGTCGGCTTGTAGCAGGACGTCATTGCGTTGCAGACCAGCTTTGGCGGCGGGGCCTTCGGGCACAATCTGATGCACGACCAGTCCCGTGCCGGCGGGGAGCGCCATTTGTGTGCGAAGCACTTCAGGAGCAGGCTGACACATCATGCCGAGCCAGAACTTGCCCGTCTCCATGGCTGCAGCCGCATGCACAATCTGAACTGCTCCCTGGGGCACAAATCGCTGGAGGATCGGAGCACGAATTACTCCGCCAGGAGCTGGCGGAAGCGGAGGTGCTGCTTCCTCAGCCGGCGGTGCTCCTTCGACCGCGATACTGAACGTGCCCGCCTGAGCTCCGGCCACCGGAGCAGCAACATTCTCAGGCGCAGGCGCCGCCAGCATCATCATCAACGGCCGCACGATCGTCGCGGGACGCGTTATGGCCACGGGATGGGCAACCGAAAAGACTACATCTTGTTGCTCGACAGGTGCCGGGGGCGGATCTGCGGCGGAGACAACACCCGCCAGCGAACCCGTCATCAACAGCCCCAACGCTGTCTTGCTACAACATCTGAGTGCATTAAATCGAGACATGATTCGAATCTCCTTCTTCCGTCAGGCGAAAAGAAATTATTGAAACGAGGAACCACCCCGGTATTGGACATCAACTTGATCGTAAGGAACATCCACGCTGCGCCCATCCTTCAGCCGGACGGGCATGACGCCACTCCGCTGATCAACACGGTGCCCCATGCGACGCAGCGCCTCAATGACCTGCGGCGGAACGGTTGTTGTGTCCTGCCCGCGAAGTTCCTCATCACTGCCGATGACCACCATCCGCGGCTCGAGCGATGATTTTTGGCTGGCAACCGAGGGGGACGAAATGTTGTTCTTATCATTGGAACGTGGGGATGCGACGTCGCTTGCGGGAATTCCCACAATTGCCGGTGCATCGTTGGGCAGTTTAGCCAATTGTGGCTTGGAGATGCCGGATTGTTCAGCGCTCACGACGGGCGCTGTAGGCCCAGGAGGCGTTGTGACACCGATTCCGCGCTGCCACAACGTCAACCCGAAGGCAACCAACATGCTTGCCGCAACGGCCATCGCCATCAGGGCAAAACGAGGATAGCGAGTTCCGTTCACCGTGGCTCGCCCGTTTGTCTGGGGCGGCGCAAGGCCTACCGCGGCGGGTCCGAGACTTGCCCCAGGCACCCTGTTGGTTTCTGCTTCCTGACCGGCATGGACCAGCGACGGCAGCTCTCCGCGCAGCCACTGCGCTTCCACGTAGGCCAGTGCCAGCCGACGCCATCCACCATCAACGCCATCGAGCATCGCCAACAGCTCGCGCGAATCGGTCTCGCTTAGCTCGCCGTCAACGAGACGGTCGATCGTCTGCTGCCAAGTTCGTTCATTGGGTAATTCTGTCATCGGTTCTTCTCGCTTCAACTTTCCACTTCGGCGATGTGCATGGCAGCCAGGGCCGTTCGCAGCTTTTCCCGTGCCCGGTGCAACCGCGACTCCACCGCCGCCGTGCTGATCTCCAATAACTCGGCCATCTTTTGATAACTGAGATTTTCTGCGTACTTCAGCAACAACACCTCGGCATCACGCGAGGCCAGGCTCCCAAGTGCCTGCCGAACCATCGCTCGGCGTTCCTGGCTTAAAAGCCAACCGAGCGGGTCGGGCTCACCACGATCCTCCGAACTCGTTTGTAATCTCTGGGCATAGCGATCCTGCAACCTCCGCTGCCGACCCAGCCGACGCCTATATAACAGTGACTGCGTGATCGCCAACCGATAGAGCCAGGCACTTACCCGGCTGGCGTCACTGATGGGCGCCTGCTGACGAACCGCCGCCAGGGCAACTTCTTGCATGACTTCATCTACGCTGTGCGCATGTCTTAGCCGCGACCAGATCACCGTCCGCAGCCAGCGGTCGTGGCGATCCAGTTCATGCTGCCAGTCGATCGGCCCGGCAACCATAGGCCGCAAGGCGGCCGTGGGGCCCTGCCGTGAAGCATCGGCGTTTGTCATGACTGTTGATATTGTTACCGCAGGGTAGGGATATCTTTCAACCTTTGGCGGCAGTTCGCTGGATTGCGAGTGCTATCATTGGGCGTAAGGTGTGCCAGCACCAGCGTTTAGGAGAATTATTCAGGCGTGGGTGCCTGGGGCAAGCGAGGCGCCGCCCCAGAAAACATACCACCCACTTAGCTTCCACCAACCACACCCTATACTCGCACGACGTATTGTCCGCTGAGCCGCTTCACCAAGTGACGCATCTCCAGGACGCTGAGCGTGGACAGCACGTTGGCCACCGGCAGGCGGCTGGTTTGCACCACCTGATCGATCGACGTCGGCTCGGACATGACCGCTTGCAAGACTTGGGTTTCAGCCTCGTTGAGTTGCAGTTCGGCCGGATGTCGAACCAAGCTGCCATCGTCCCGCTGGGCATCAGCCACCAGCGGGCCAAGCTCCTCTAGCACGTCGTCGGCCGATTCAATCAACCGGGCACCATCGCGGATCAAGGCGTGACAACCTCGCGATGCGCGACTGTCCACGCGGCCCGGAACCGCGAACACCTCGCGTCCCTGCTCCATCGCATGACGGGCGCTGATGAGCGCGCCGCTGCGCTCCGTGGCTTCGACGACGATCACACCCAAGGACAAGCCGCTGATAATACGATTGCGCTGCGGAAACGAGCCGGACATGGGAACCGCCCGCGGCGGCGCCTCGCTCATCACAGCCCCCTGAGCCGCAACTTGATCGGCCAACTCATTGTGCTCCGGCGGATAGATTTCCAGAACGCCGCCGCCGAGCACCGCCAATGTACGTCCACCTGCCTCCAGCGCCCCGCGATGCGCCGCACCGTCGATCCCACGGGCCAGACCGCTCACAATGGTCAATCCCGCCCTGGCAAGACTGCCGGCCAGCCGCTCCGCCTGCGTCAATCCATAGTGCGTCGCATGGCGCGAACCGACAATGGCGACAGAGAGCAAGTCGGCCGGTTTGAACTGGCCACGCACAAACAACACGCTGGGCGGATCGTGGATTTCTCCCAGCATCCTTGGATAAGCCGGATCGGTGGGAATCAACACACTCAGCCCGTTCTGCCGACAGAGAGCCAACTCAGCTGCCGCGTCAATCTTACTTCGAGCGGTAGCGATCTCCCGGCTAAGTTTGGGTCCGACACCCTGGACGTCTCGCAGCGCGCTGGCCGGCGCATCGAGTACGGCGGCCGGGGTGCCGAACTGATCCAACAGCAACTTCAGGGTCCGCGGCCCAACGCCGGAGACCATCGAGAGCGTGAGCCAGTCGAGCAGATCTGCCTGCTGCGCTGGCTCGGGCGTGGTCGTTTTGGCCAGCGACATAGGAGGCCCGTTAAACTCGCGACTGCCAATGCCGGGGATCTCGGCTGGCATGAAATACTCCAAATATCAAGACCGAGTCGCCGTCAACTCGGAAATACACGTTGTATGGAAACCGATGAAACATTGCACAACGAATCTGCCGTCTGATCCTGCCGAACATTTCAGGATTTCGAGCGATTCGGCTCAAGACCTCTTCCAAGCAATGTACCCAGTCTGCACCAAGCCCTTTTTGTTGAGTTTCGTACCAACGATATGATTCGATGATGTCCCGCTTCACAAGCCGTCGATAGCAAAGCGAAAACACTATTGTTCTTCCTGGATTGCCGCTTTGATTTCCTCCCAGCTGACCAAGTCGCCAGGATTTTGTTCATGCTCTGCTTCTCTCCGATCGAGTTCAGCGGCTTGAGCGTCCGTCAGCTCTGATGCTTCTCGTCCAGACGCTATACTGTCCCAAATCTGTTGCACCAGTACGAGGCGCTCGGCAACGCTCAGATGATCAAAGGAGAAGTTTGAACTGGATTGGCTCATGCTACACCTGCTGCAAAAAGTGTTCTAGCCGGTATGGAGGGCCATGGATGACCTCGATTAATTGTAGCAAACAATAGCTGAATTGCCTACCATTTTGCCGAACTCATTTCATCGCCTCGCGCACATCCTCTTCACCTACCTCCCCCACCAATTCCACATGGCCGATGCGCGTCGGCAACACAAACCGCAATTTCCCCGCGGCCACTTTCTTATCATGCCGCATCGCCTCCAGCATCTCTTCGGCGTCAACCTCCGGCATCTCAACGGGCAACCCCAATGCCTTGAGCAATTCTCGCTGCCGCTTCGTGTCGGCCGCGGTGATCCGCCCCAAACGCTCAGCCAGCCGCGATGCGCATATCATGCCTATCGACACAGCCTCCCCGTGCAGAAACTCTCCATATCCGGTCACCGCCTCTAAAGCATGACAGAACGTGTGTCCGTAATTAAGCACGGCTCGGTGGCCGGTTTCCTCTCGTTCATCAGCCTCAACCACGTCGGCCTTCAACCGGCAAGATCGCGTGACAATCTTGCGCAGAACAGCGTCGTCGCGGCTATTGATTTCCGCAATGTTTTTTTCCAAATAGCCGAAGAACTCCGCGTCGAGGATCACGCCGTATTTGACTACTTCGGCCAAGCCAGAGCGATACTCGCGCTCCGGTAGAGTGGCCAGTACGGCCGTATCGACTAGCACTCCGCGCGGTTGCCAGAACGCGCCGACCATGTTCTTGGCACCCGGCAGGTTGATTCCCACCTTGCCCCCGACGCTGCTATCCACCTGGGACAGCAAAGTCGTGGGCACCTGATAGAAACTCAGCCCCCGGGCGAATGTGGCGGCGACGAACCCTGCCAGATCGCCGATCACCCCGCCACCGACCGCCACCACCATGCTGCGGCGGTCGGTTTCCACGTCGAGCATCCGCTGCCAAAGATCGGCAGCAACATCGATCGCCTTGCTCGGCTCTCCAGAGGGAACCACCAACAGATCGACAGCGGCCCCGGCTGCGGAAAGACTGGTGGACGCGGCCAGCGCATGAGGCGCTTCGACATTTTCATCCGTGATGACGACGGCGTGCCATACTTGGCCTGATGCCGAGAGCACCGTACCGAGATTGCCCAACACACCGGTGCCGATCGTGATGTCGTAGCTGCGCTCGGCCAGTTCAACGCGCACGGTTTCGGAAGCGGAGGCTGCCATGGGAGCGTCAGCCCACTTTCACACCCAGCCGCGCCAGCTCGGCCTCGGTCACGGTGATTTGTCGTGCGAAACCCGTGTGCGTACGCACATAGGCCAACTCGGCGGCCTCCTTCGGAGCAGCATGGAGTTGCGCCTCAAGCTGCTGCTTGTCCGCGGCAGGGAGATGTTCCAACGCATCTGGCCAAACGGTCCATTGCTCCAGGACCAGGGCTTCACGATAGGGGTCGAATTCGTTGCTCATGTCAGGGAGGCAAAATCTAGGAAGGGCAGGGTGGCCAGTGGCTGGTCGCATACACGGCAGCCCGGGTACCATGGTAGGTTCTAGCGACGGATGATTGAAGTGCCCCTGAGCGTGGGGCCGACATTCCTGCCTGCCAGATTACAAGCTGCAATGCCCGCGCCACAGCCAACAGACATGACCAAGCCCCCCAAAAGCTATCGCGGCACGCTGCTGATCGTCGGTATTTTCCTGATGGCCACCTGCTTCGGCCTGGGTAGCCTGATCTATCGCTACGTCGAAACCCGCGACGCTTTGCGGCTGTGGGGGACGGAAGCCGCACAATCCATTGCCAAGCCGGACAAGATCGAGGCGCTCCGCCTGGCACCGGCAACGGCCGACGCCGATCTGCATGTGGGAGACCAGAGTCTGAAGATCGTCCAAACGCGCGATGTGACCAAGGCGCACGGTTTCACCAACGCCCGAAACGCACTTGTGCTGGACCGCAGCTTCGAATTGGCGCCCGACGCATCCTGCATGCCTACTTGGACGTATGCCCTGCGCTTCACGCGCAACAAGCAGGCGACCGTCGTGCTGCTGAGCCTCGATTGCCCCCGCGCCCTGCTTCACGGCACCGACCGTTCCGCCGGCATCCGGCCGATCGTCAAAGGACTCAAGACGCTGCTGGAAGAAAATCTGCCGCTGGAGAAAAAGTGAGCGACACGGCGCTAGCCGCCGGTCTCCTCAGTTGCCGAATGGTCCTTTAAGTTGCGGAATGGTCTCCGACCATTCCGCCTCCACGACCGCAGGTCTCCCTGCCCAGAAGTGAGCTGAAGTCGATTGACCACATCAAGGTGACCTGCGGTCGGCAAGATGGGATGGCATGGTCGGGAGACCATGCCATAACAAGTCTCGTCGGACCATTTCTCAACGGTCGTGAATTTATTGCGACTGGGAAAAGTTTATCGCCCCTAGGCAATTCGAGGGGGCACTCATGACGCCGGTTTTTTTCCGCACGCGAAATTTTCACCCCTGTAGCGTTTCCCACGGTAGAAAATTTTCGTCTCAGCGGTACGATAATTCTAAGTACGTGGCCTTTTGGCCCAGTTAGAAAAAGGAGAAGTTCGGTCACATGAACACGGCGGGTAGGAAGTAAGGATCAGCCATGGAACTGGCTCTACAATTCATGGCATTTTTCGCGTTCATTTTTCTAGCCGGCTACCTGGCCCCTGCTGCGCAGTTCTATTTCCTCTATCGCAACCGCCCCGACCGTATCCAGTCCGCCAGGCCCAGGCCGGGTCAAATTGCCCGCGAAGTTCGCCTCTCGATCATCACCGTGGCCATCTTTGCCGCAGGCAGCACCGGGCTGATGCAACTCTATCAGGCCGGGTTGACCAACATTTACTGGGACCGCCACGATTACTTCCCCGGCTACGGCATCTTGAGCGTGTTGCTTTGTCTGGTGCTCCACGACACCTGGTTCTATTGGTCGCATCGGGCCATGCACACGCCCGCGTTATTTAAGCTTACCCATGCCGGCCACCACAAATCGGTGACACCCACCCCCTGGGCGATGTTCGCCTTTCAGCCTGCCGAAGCCCTGATTCAGTTCGCTGGAATCGCGATGATCGTCATTTTCCTGCCCCTGCATCCACTGGCGCTGTTGGCATTCCTGGGCATCGACACGACGGTCAACGTCGCCGGCCACTGCGGCTACGAATGCGTGCCAGCCTGGGCGAAGCGTCTCCCGCTGCTTCGCATTTTCAGCACGGTGACAAGCCACGATGCGCACCACACGAATATGCGAGTCAACTTCGGCTCGTTCTTCAACGTGTGGGACCGGTTCTGTGGAACGTACAACAGTGGCGCTGAAAATGAAAAGCTTGAACACAGCGCGTCGAGAGAACCCAGCCCAATCTCTCGACCCCACGCGCTCGAGCAAAATAACGCGAGCCGCCTCAATACCGCGCGGTGGACTAGAGCACTTCCGGATTAACCACATGCGGCGGGATGCGGCCGCTGAGGCGGTCGGCGATCTGGCGGCTGCTGCGTTGGCGCAGATCGAGCAGCGACTCGCTGGAAACGAACGCCGCGTGGGGAGTGACGATGACGCGGGGATCGCTATACGGAGCCTGACTGAGATCGGGTGGTTCGGGATCCTGCACATCGAGCGCCGCTCCCGCCAGTTGGCCACTAACCAGCGCGGCGGCCAGCGCCGTGTGGTCGATCAATCCGCCGCGGGACGTATTGATCAGATAGGCGGTCGGTTTCATTTTTGCCAGTTGCGGAGCGCCGATCATGTGCCGCGTCTGGGACGTCAGGGGCACATGCAGTGAAATGTAATCGCTCTGAGTCAGCAATTCATTTAACTCGACGTAGCTCACCCCAAGCTGCGGCGGGCGCTGCGTTCGATTGAAGGCCAGCACGCGCAGCCCCAGGGCCGTGGCCTTCTCCGCCAGTTTGCGGCCGATGGCACCGAGGCCGATGATGCCCAGCGTCTGCCCTTCCATCCGGCGAAGCACCGGGCCGCTCTTGAGGTCATATCGTCCCTGCTTGGTTTCCAGGTGATACCAACCCACTTTTCGGCCGCAGGCCAGAATCAACGCCAGGGCGTGCTCGGCCACTTCGATCAGGCAATAATCGGGGACGTTAGTAACAGGGATCCCGCGCTCGGTAGCCCGGGTGACATCAATGCTGTCCAGTCCGATGCCGAGTCGGGCGATGATTCGACAGCGCGGCGCGGCGTCGATTACCTTCGCCGTGACCCGAGCCCAGTTGTTCATGATGGCGTCACAATCGGCCGCGGTTTCAGCCAGCGCAGCTTCACTGGTATCGCGCGGAAGGACGATCGAGGCCCCGATCTCGTCAAGAATGGCCGTTTCGATCGACAGATCGTCCCAGGCATAATCGGTCAGCAGGACTTTGGCGGGCATGGGGCTTCTCAAAGGAGTGAGGCTCGATCGTGGCCTCGTATTATCCCATGTGTGTCTCGGCTTTCCAGCCACCCTGACCTGCCGCAACCTCACTTCCGAGTCAACTCGGCGCAGACGATAGGAAAAGTGGAGGCAGTGTGCAAAAGCATCGCCCGCGGCGCCCTGTTCGGCGACGAGCGATAGTCCAAGCGAACGTCGGACCGGCTGGAGTTGGAATCGTCGTTGCGTCCCCGTCGACGACCTCGCAAAAAGTAGAAGGCCCTCACGCATGTTCGGCACGGGATTTGCGCATGGCATTCTGTTAGTTTGGCGACTGCCAAGTTGACAGGAGCAATGCAGTGGCGACGAAACGCAGTCCGTTGCGGGAGCGCGACATTCAAGGGCTGAAGTACCTTGATCTGCTG
>JAIOPX010000304.1 GCA_021413705.1 Planctomycetota bacterium
TTCGCTACGTCCCGGTCCCCAATGGCGGCGCCGGCCGAGCCCGCAACATCGGCATCGATCATGCCAAGGGCGATCTGGTCGCCTTTCTCGATTCGGATGACGAGTGGTTCCCCGGCAAACTCGCGATGCAACGGGAACTGATGAAAGCACGTCCCGACGTGCTATTTTCTTTCTCGAACTTTTCCGTAACGCTCAAAAGCGGCGAAGCCGTTCCTCACTATGCAAGCCAGTGGTTGACCGAACCGCTGGCTCCCAGATCGTGGGATGAAGTTGTCGGCCCAGCGCGGGCATTTTCGTCGTTAGCTCCGTTGCCGCCGCCAGTTGAAGATGTCGCCGTACACATCGGCGACATGTCCCGGGCCTTGATGCTGGATAACTACGTGTTGACCAGCAGTCTTGTCGTGCGTCGCCAAGAGGCCGGTGACGCACTGCGTTTCGCCGAAGATTTGCCGATCTTCGAGGATCTGTATTGCTTTGCCCGGCTGTCGCTTCGCGGCCCGGCCGCCTATCTCGATTGCGACACGGCCTGGCAGCACGGTCTGGCCGAAGGACGGGTATCGGACGCCGGCACGCTGCAGCGGGCTCGTGCCTGGGACGTGCTCCGCGAGCGGATCTGGTCGCGCGATCATGCTTTCTGCAGTCGGCACGGAGAACTCCTGGAACAACGTACTGAAAAAAACCGCCTCAACCTGGTGCGAGGTCTGATCGGCGCCGGTCAATCGCGGCAGGCCCGCGAAGTGCTGGCCCACTGTACCGATGCTCCTTTTTCCTATCGCCTTTTGGCCCAGACGCCTGACACCTTGTTGCGTGGTCTATCGGCTGTCCGCCGCCGATGGATGCCCATAGCATAGGCACTACTGCGGTCGGTCCATGCCGATTGTAGGGGATCGGCTGCTTCTCATTGGCCTGAAGGCATTCCTCCCCTGAATCAGCAGCGCGGCGTTCCACGACCTAAATTTGCTTGAGGGGTGCGGTCGCGTGACCGCAAGGCGGCCCCTTACCCATGGTTTTGCTGACGTAGGCCGATCGCAGCGATCGTCGCCTGCGCGCAGACTTGCCCAAGCGATGGTCTGACTCTCCATGTTTTCCGCCATGAGTGCGCTTGAGCACTTTGTCTGGGTGCTTGTGCTGGCCTGCATCGTGTTGGGATGTGTCCATCGTTGGCGCACTTCACGCATGCTCAAGCGATTGGCGGCCGAGGTTGTCGCTCGCGAGAAAGCCGTGGCAGACGCAAGGGCGGCCGAGGAGAGATATCGCGGCATCTTCGAAAACGCCGTCGAGGGTATTTTTCAAACGACTCCCGACGGTCACTACATCAGCGCCAATCCGGCTCTGGCCGCACTGTATGGCTACGCCACACCGGAGGAGTTGATCCGCTCCTTAAGCGACATTGCGGAAATGCTCTATGTCGATCCCCAGCGTCGCGAGGAGTTCCGCCAGCGCATCGAAGCGGACGGTAGAGTCGTTGATTTCGAATCGGCCGTGCGGCGGCGGGACGGCAATGTGATCTGGATCTCCGAAAACGCCCGGGCCGTGCGCGACGTCAACGGAACTGTGCGTCATTACGAAGGGACGGTCGTGGACATCACGGCCAAACGCAACACGCAGGCGCTGACGACGCAGATGGAAGCGGCGGAGACGGCCAATCGCGCCAAGAGCGAGTTTCTGGCCAATATGAGCCACGAGATACGCACACCGCTCAACGGCGTGATGGGGATGCTGGAGCTATTGGGAACCACGACGCTTGACGGCCGGCAGCAGCGGTTCATCCATCTGGCCCACTCGTCGGCCGAAGCCCTGGTGGCTTTGATCAACCAGATTCTGGACTTCTCCAAGATTGAAGCCGGCGCGCTGGAGTTTGAAGAGGTGCCTTTCCAGATTCGACCCCTGGTCGAGGATCTTTCCGAAGTCATGGGGCACAAGGCCCACAAGAAGGGCGTGGAACTGGCCTGCCGCATCCGAGCCGATGTGCCAGAGCTGCTCGTGGGAGACCCGGAACGCATCCGTCAGGTGCTGGTCAATCTGTTGAGCAATGCCGTGAAGTTCACGGAGCGCGGTGCCGTGACGGTCGAAGTCTCCAGCCAATCGGCCAGCGACGGCCATGTGCAGCTTTGGTTTGAAGTGCGCGACACAGGTATCGGAATCCCGGCCGACCGACGCCACCGATTGTTTCAGCCGTTCATGCAGGTCGATGCCTCCACGACGCGCCGCTACGGCGGCACCGGGCTGGGCCTGTCAATCTGCCGGCAGTTGATCGTGGCGATGGGGGGAGACATTCAGTATGAGGCTCCGCCGGCTGGCGGTTCGCGGTTTCGCTTCTGGTTGCGGTTGCCGATCGGGGCGGCGGCGGCCGCTCCGCGGCGGTTGCCCGTGGCGCTGGAAGGAATGCGCGTGCTGGCCGTGGATGACGTGGAAGTCAATCGCCAATTGCTTCACGAACACCTGCGTCGCTGGGGTCTGTCGCTCGAGACGGCCGCCGACGCAACCAGCGCCATGCAGTTGATTCACTCCGCCGCGGAACGAGGAACGCCGTATCGGTTGGTGATGCTCGACAGGCATCTGCCCGACATGGACGGCCTGGAACTGGCCCGGCTGATTCACGATGAGCCGGCCCACGCGAATTCTGGGATGCTGCTGCTGACTTCCGCAGGCGATGGCCCCAGCGCGGCGGAACTGCACAGGTTAGGTATCGGCGATGTGCTGCACAAACCACTGAGGCAATCGCAACTGTTCGACGCGGTCGTCAGCCTGGCCGCACCCGCGATCGCACGCCCGACCGAACCACTCCAGGCTCCAATCCGGCCGACTGCGGCCGCCGCCACGCCCGACGCCAATTTGATCCTCGTGGCGGAGGACAACGAAGTGAACCGGATGGTCACGGAGGAAATCCTGGTGTCGGCCGGCTATCGGTGTGAGATGGCGTGCGATGGACGCGAAGCAGTCGAGGCCGTGGCCACGGGCCGTTTTGCCTTGGTCCTGATGGATTGCCAGATGCCCGTGATGGACGGTTTCACCGCGGTGGCCGAATTGCGCCGCCGCGAGACGGCTGGCCAGAGCTTTTGCGCGCGGGGGTCGATGCCGATCATCGCGCTAACCGCCAATGCCGTGCGCGGGGACCGCGAATATTGCCTGAGCAACGGCATGGACGGGTATGTCACGAAACCGATCAACCGGCAGGCATTGTTGGACGCGATCGCACCCTTCGTTCGCCCGACGGCCTCTTGTTCAACGAAGTCAGGGCAGGGGAGTGAACCTGTTGTACACGTCGCCGCGCCTACTGTGACGGCCGCGCCCGATGCTTTGTGCATCGACGACTTGCTGCACCGTTGCCAACACGACCGGGGTTTTGCGGCGCGTGTTTTAGAGAAGTTTCGGAGACGGCTTCCTGCCGATGTGGCCGACCTTCAACAAGCCGCCCGTGACGGAGATGTGCCAAAAGTTCAGCGGCTGGCCCACCAACTCAAAGGTTGCGCCGGCAATGTGGGAGCAACGGCCATCCAGCAACGAGCGGCCGCGCTCGAAACGGCACGCGGCAAGGAAGCGACGGAACTTCTCGCGCTGGAACGAGAGATGGACAACTGCCTGGAGGCCGTCGCAACGCTTCTTAGCGACTTGGACTCCCCTTCGCATCAGGCCGCGACCGGCCGCGGGGAGGCCCAATGAATCGAGTGTTGGTCGTCGAAGACGACGAGATTTCATCGGACCTGATCGTGCATGCGCTTACCAGGGCGGGCTATCCCGTGGAAACAGCCGCGGATGGTCGCCAGGCGATGGAGATTCTTCGCCAGGGACGGTGCCGCCTGGTGATTTCAGACTGGAACATGCCCCACGTCAGCGGCATCGAGTTGTGCCGTCAGGTGCGCGCGGCCGATTGGGACGGATACATCTATCTAATCCTGCTGACGAGCCACAGCACGCCCAACGAGATTGTAGAAGGTCTTTCCGCCGGCGCCGATGATTTCATCGTCAAACCGTTCAATCCAGACGAATTGATCGTTCGGGTCAGGGCAGGGCAGCGGATCCTGTCGCTGGAAACGCGCGAAATGGCCATCTTCGCGCTAGCCAAGCTGGCCGAATCGCGCGATCCCGAGACGGGCCATCACCTGGAGCGCGTGCGCTGCTACAGCAGCACGCTCGCGCAATATCTGGCCAGCACGCCGAAGTACCGGCAGCAGATCGACTCCGACTACGTTCGGCTGATCTACCAGACCAGTCCGCTGCACGATATCGGCAAGGTGGCCATCCCCGACTGCGTGCTCCGCAAGCCAGGGCAACTCAACGACGCCGAGTTTGCTGTGATGAAAACGCACGCCCTGCGCGGCGCGGAAACACTCGACGCAGCATTGGAGCGATTCCCCGAAGCCAACTTTCTTAAAGTAGCCCGCGACATAGCGGCCACGCACCACGAGCGCTGGGACGGCAGCGGTTACCCGGCAGGACTGGCAGGCGAGGACATTCCGCTGGCTGGCCGGATTGTCGCTGTGGCGGATGTCTACGACGCCCTGACGAGCCGCCGCATTTACAAAGATGCCTACGCCCACAGCGTCGCCCGGTCGATCATCCTAGGCGACGCCGGCGCCCATTTCGACCCGGATGTAGTGGATGCCTTCATCCGCACCGAAGACGAGTTCATCGCGATCTACAATCGGTTCTGCGAGGATACTCTCTCGCGGAGCAACGCCGCGGAATTGGTGATCCGGTAACGGGCTGCCGACGTTTGTGGTTGAATGGACGATTGGCAGTCGTGTATGCACAAAGCCCATCCTTCTCTTACTCTGTCTCATGCTCTTCCTCTACTTCTTACTCCTACTCTTCATTCTTAATCTTTCTCACACTCGCGCACTCATCCGAAGACTTCAGGAGCAAGAGGAAGAGTAAGATTAGGAAGATGAGTAGGAGAAGGATCAAGATTAAGAGAAGGAGCACGGTGACGCCCGGACGGGTTGCCAATTGACGCCGACGCTGCGCTGGTTCATCATAATGGTTCCCGGCGCCTTTCTGGCGTCGGCCATACTACTGTGGAGCCGCAACATGCCGGATTTGCTCTGTGCCATACCGCGTCTGATGTGGATCGCCGTGTTGGCCTTCATCGTTATCGGAGCTGCACATCCGCTGCCAGCCGCGGACTGGCATCCGACGGACGCGCCCGAGTCCATCGCGGCGCTCAACGACTTCGGACCCACGCGGTGGAAGGACTCGAACGGGGATATCTGGTACATCAGCCTCTATGGTCCGCTGGTCAAGGACGAGGCTCTGAAACACCTGAAAGGATTGAAGCACCTCACTAGCATTGACCTGATCCACTCCGCAGTCACGGACGCCGGATTGGCCGAAATTGCCAAGTTGCCCAACATCGTGGCGTTGAATCTCTCCAGCACCGCAATCGGCGACGCAGGGCTCGTTCATCTGGCCGGGCTCAAGAACTTGCGGAGCCTCAATCTCAAGGAAACGAAAATCACGGACGCCGGATTGGCTAAACTTCGCGGCCTGACGCAGCTGGAAAACCTGGACCTGTCGAATACGCAAGTCACGGACGCCGGACTGGCCGCGCTGAAGCCGCTCAGCAAACTTCGCAACCTGTCGCTCGATGGTACCGCACTGACCGACGCCGGCCTCAACTCGCTGGCGAGCTTCAAGCAGATTCGCGATGTTTCCCTCTCCAAGACGCGAATCACGGCGGAGGGAATCGCCCGGTTGCGAAAAACGCTGCCGAACTGCCACTTCCGCTCCAGTAGCTCTGAAACAGTTTTCAGCCAACAACCTGTTCCACAACAGATTGTCGTCGCGGCCGAAGCCCCGCCAGCCGTGAAGTATGCGGCCGAGGAGTTTCAGCGATTCTACGGTCAAGCCACCGGGTTGAACCTGCCGATCGTCACCAAAGCTGCCGCTGACGGAGGCCATGTTTACATTGGAGAAAGCGAGGCGCTGGCCAAGAGCCCAGCGCGGATCGACACCGCAGGTTTGGGAGCAGAAGGACTGCGGATTCGCGTGCGTGGCCCCGAGATCGCGCTCGTCGGGGGCGGGCCGCGCGGCACGCTCTACAGCGTCTACACCTACTTGGAAGAGATCCTGGGTATTCACTTTCTCACGGCCGATCACACGCATGTGCCGAAGATTGACGCGGCACAACTTCCGCGGGAGTTCGACAAAACCTACCAACCGCCGCTGGCTTACCGGTTCGTCTATTACAAACAGAACATGCGCGATCCGGAGTTCGGTGTTCGGATGCGGAATAATGTCTATGGCGGCCAGGAGCGATTCGGCGGGGCGGCTCGCAGCGGGTTGGTGGGCCATTCAATGGAACACTTTGTGCCCACGGCCAAGTATGGCAAGACACACCCGGAGTATTTTGCCTTGGTCGATGGGAAGCGGCGGTGGGATGTGGAGAACAAAGATTCGACTCCCGAAGGGACGCAACTCTGCCTGACGAACCCCGACGTGCGAAAATTGATCGTCACGGGCGTATTGGCGTCACTGAAGAAAGATCCCAAACAGCAGTTGATCTCGGTCGGCCATAGCGACAACTATTTTTATTGCCATTGCCCGCAGTGCAACGCCGTGAATGATCGAGAGGGGAGCACGATGGGAACGATGCTCGAAACGGTCAATGAAGTGGCCGCGGCGACCGCCAAGGATTTTCCCGATACATTCATCGGCACCTACGCTTATCAAATCACGCGCCGTCCGCCTAAGTATCTTCGCCCCTTGCCCAATGTCGTCCTGCAGTTCGCCACGATCGAAGCCTGCCAGATGCACGGCATCCCCGATCCGCAGTGCCCCCGCAATGCGGAGTTATTTGCAGACCTTAGAGCCTGGCGGCATCTGACCAAGCAGCTTTTCCTGTGGAACTATAACACAGTCTTTCCCGACTACATGTTGCCTTGCCCCAACCTGTACAACGTGGAGCCCAACGTCCGCCTGTTTGCCGAGATCGGCTCGCAAGGTGCGTTCATGCAGTGCTGCGCCGAAGGGGAAGGGACCGACCTGGCCGAGTTGCGCAACTATCTGATCTGCAATCTGATGTGGGATCCCACGCGAAGTGGAGACAAACTGATCTGCGCCGCTGGATTGCCTTATCACATGACAAGCCCCGGCTGCAGAACTTTCACAGCCACCCGTTCGGTTCGCCGGACAAATACGGCATTACGCCCGCGTTAGGCGAGCATGGAATCAAACTGCTTGACGACGCCATTGCCGCCACAAAAGATCCGGTGATCAAGCGACGACTGGAGCGAGTCCTCGTGGCGCCGCTACGCGCCACAGTCTGGGACGCCGTCAGCGTCCAACGCGGCAATCACGATAAGAAAATCGAAGAACAGAAGCCGCTCGACCCCAAAGTTGCCAAGGCGCTGCGGCCCAACATGGAGCGGTTCTACAATGTCTGCCAGAAGCAAGGCGTCACCTACACGGGCGAAGCTCGGCCGATCGCCGAAGAGCGGGCGGAGATGACTAAACTATTTGCCGCCGCAGGCTCTCCGCTGCGGCTGAAGCTAGAACCTGTCACGAAGTAACATTCCGCTACCGGACAAATACCGGAATCGACTGCACATGGGTGATCATCGTATCGCGGCGGTCGTGGTCGCGCTCCATAGCTTGGGCGCGCCCCAGAGCATCTGTTGCACGGGCCATCAATGTCACCCTGCTGGCACGCTGCGGTGTTTGCCAGTCGAAATTGAACAATCGCCACGACAGCGGCGCGGCTTTCGCATCGAGTGTGGCAACATTCCAGGTAACGCCGCCGTCGGTGCTGATTTCGACTTTGGCGATGTCGGTATTTCCTGACCAAGCTGCGCCGAACACGCGGTAACGGCTTCCCTGGGGAACCACTTCATAAGCCGCCGGCCGGGCAATCTGCGATTTCACGTCGATCGGCCCGATCGGCGCAAGGCTGGGTACGCCGCGCTCATCGCGCCGCCACATGGAATAGCTGAACGTCTGAAAGTAGCCATCGAACGGCTTGTCGGTGACGATGATTCGTTTCAGCCACTTGATCGAGGCCATCCCATACCACCCGGCGACGATCGCCCGCACCGGATAGCCATGGTCTGGCGTCAGTTCCTCGCCGTTCATCTTCCAAGCCAGTAGCACCTGCGGTTCCTGGGCCTTGGCCAACGGCAAACTGCGCGCAAAGTGGATCTCACCCGGCGAAGGTGGAGAGGGGGCTTCAATGCGTCCCTTGTCATATCCTTCGAGAATCACATCCACGGCCCCCGGCTTTACTCCTGCCCGGGCGAGCAACAGCGACAACGGCGTGCCCGTCCACTTCGCGTTGCCGACGGCTCCCTGCTCCCAACGGACGCCAATCTGCGGTGGCTTGAGGAAGATGCGACTATTGCCCGCGCACTCCAGCAAAGCCGTCTGGTCGACGGACCCCAGTTTTCTTAATTCGTCGTAGCCAAGCTCAAACGGCCGCTCAACGTGCCCCTCGACTCGCAGCTTCCATTGATCGGCAGCCAGCTCCGGCGTGGGAAAATGAGAACGGATATAGAATCGCTCCGTGGGAGTGATGAAACTATCGAGTGAGGAAAACGGAAACTCGATGTTTGGCGGATGGACCTGCCGAGTGATCATGGCAGGCGCGGCAGGCGAACTTCCTTCAGGAGTGCCGGGCTCCGCATGCGCCAGCCCTGTGCTGACGCCCAGCAGAGGCCAAGTCGCCACTGTGGCCGCTTTGAGGAAACTGCGTCTAGGAAGCAGGATTGTTTTGAGAGGTCTGTTCGCTTCTGACATGGAATGCCCTGCAACAAAAATGGCCCCCGACGAATAGGTCAGAAGCCAAGTTTTTCGCTAACAAGTGCCCCGCGATGGACTCGAACCATCAACCCTCTGATTAAGAGTCAGATGCTCTGCCAATTGAGCTAGCGGGGCGTTTCTTATTGCAATGTACTGGCTTGATTGCACTTCGGGTGATCCGTGACCGCCACCGAAGCGAATTACTTGGTCTCACCGCCACCACAATAGCCACCATTGCCAGCCGCAATTTTATCGGCTCGACGGCACGGACGCAATGGTGTCTCCAGGGGGCATTTATCGAAGAGTTTCAGCGAGTTTCAGCCTTGGTAGCGGCCCAGATTTTGGGAATGAGTGCAACAACAGCCGGATTCAAATGGTCGATCTGGGGATGACAAGGAGATCAAGACGATCTCAATGCACGGGCGGAAGTGATTGAGAATGTGGCAAAAGATAAGCAGGGCAAGCACCCACCCTCCGCTTGCGCGTGCATTACTTACCCAGCACCGGAAACTCGGTGATCCGCAGCCGGGCGCAGCCGTAGGGAATGAGTGTCAGCTCAATCAGCGGCTGGTCAGACTCGACAGGGCTTTGCGGGGGCTCCGCGGCCGCGTCTCGCTCAAGCTTCCAAGCGGGGAGCAGCTTTCCTTGGACAAACGCTTTCACCGGTGGCCGGGTGGCGCTGAATGGAACGTTGCCGATCGGCAGGTTCTCGAAACGGATCGACGCGGCCGGCTGTTTCTCGTCGAGCGACAAAGCATAGTTCCACGCGGTTTTCGGCAACACTTGATATGTCACCTGTGGCGGCTTGCCAGCGAGCACTTTCCAGTCTTCGCCCACCGGCAGTGAGTAGACCAACGGGCCGCGGCGGATCGTGGCCGCGTTATTGAACCTGCGCTCGATGGTCGTCGGCATCGGCAGCCGCAACGTGAAGTGGGTTTCCCCATTCCATTCCCGATCGATGGCGTGGAACGTGTTCGGCGTGACACTTACGGATTGTTCACCGGCAATCGTCAACTGCGGCTGCGAGGCCCAGCCAGGTATTCGCAGCGAAATCGCAAATTTTGTTGGCTCAGCCACGGTTACCGTGAAATCGAGCCGCTCACGGAAGGGGTATTCCGTCGCCAACTCGACGCGCACATGGTGGCCGTTGATGGTGGTCTCGACGCG
>JAIOPX010000134.1 GCA_021413705.1 Planctomycetota bacterium
CCTCCACATTCGTGGACCGGGCCAACCGCCGCTGACTGCGGAAGAGATTCAGTCGTCCTAGCCGAAGGTTGTCTCTGTTCTTGCTGGTCTTGTCTATCGACCAATCAGAATCAATACGCCCGCGGCAATTGCCAGCCCGGCTAAGATCTGAGTTGTGGGGACACCTGAGATAGGGATGAACGTCAGCACGCCCGTGGCAATCAACCAAATGGCCAGCAGCAGCATGCCCAGGTTTGAGGTTCCAATCCATTTCATAAGTAGACTCCCTGTTTGTGTTCAGCAGCTGGAATAAGAGACGGCAGTTGTCATCGTGGGGAGCTGCTCTAGAATACACGCATTACGGCGACGATGAAGTATAGCACTCTCTTCCTCGCTCGTATCCGATATTCCATCAGGAGCCCTGCCATGAGTACGATCACCACAACCGACGGCACGGAGATCTATTACAAGGATTGGGGCACAGGGCAACCGGTGGTCTTCAGCCATGGCTGGCCACTGAGCGCCGACGCCTGGGAAGACCAAATGGTGTTTCTCGCGGCCCGCGGATTCCGCTGCATTGCGCACGATCGCCGCGGGCATGGGCGATCGAGCCAGCCTTATCAAGGCAATGAGATGGACACGTATGCCGACGATCTGGCGGCGCTGGTTCAGGCGCTCGACTTGAAGGAGGCTGTTCATATCGGCCACTCGACTGGCGGGGGAGAAGTTGCCCGTTACATCGGCCGCCACGGCACAGAGAGCGTGGCCAAGGCCGTGCTGATTGGTGCGGTGCCGCCGCTGATGCTGAAGACTCCCGCCAATCCGGGCGGCTTGTCGATCGAGAAATTCGACGAGATTCGTGCCGGGGTTCTCAGCGATCGCTCGCAGTTCTTCAAAGACTTAAGCGGGCCGTTCTATGGCGCCAACAGGCCGGGCTCCAAAGTCTCGCAGGGTCTGCGCGATTCGTTCTGGCTGCAAGGGATGCTGGCCGGCTTCGCAGGCGTGATCGACTGTATCAAGGCGTTCTCAGAGACGGATTTTACTGCCGACCTGAAGAAGTTCGATATTCCGACATTGATCCTGCACGGCGACGACGATCAGATTGTGCCGATCGGGGCGTCGGCGATGCTTTCGTCCAAGTTGGTCAAAGATTCCGTGCTGAAAGTCATCCCGGGTGCCCCGCACGGCATGTGTTCCACGCTGAAGGACAAGATCAACGAAGAACTGCTGGCGTTCCTCAAGAAGTAGTACGTTGCCTACTTCTCGATCTTCCAGACTCGCGCCGCGCCGTCTCGACCACCGGACACCACTTGCGTGCCGTCATGATTAAACGCCACGGTGTGGACCGCATTGGTGTGTCCAAGATAACTGGCCAGTTGCTGACCCGTGTCAGCGTCCCACAATATTACAGCGCCGTCCGTCCCACCCGTGGCCAGCTTCTTGCCATCGGGTGAATAGGCGACCGACCAGATGTCTCCATTGTGCGCACTCCACGATTTCACCGGCACGCCGCCGGCCGTATCCCAGATATGTACCGTCTTATCCCAACCGACCGAGGCCAGCCGCCGTCCGCCAGGATGATACGACAAGCCAAAGATGGGCCCCGCATGTCCTTCCAACGGCAACCGCTGCGTCAGGTTCTTCGCGTTCCACAACCGCACCACTTTGTCGCTGCCGGCGGAGGCCAGCGTCTCGCCGTCCGGCGATAAAGCCAGGGCATACACTGCACCCGGCTGCTGCGCTTCCAGGACAGGCTCCTTGGAATCCTCTTTCCAAATCCGCAGTCCTCCCGCGCGATCGCCCGCGTACAAGGTCTTGCCATCCTGCGAAAAATCCAACGCTCGCACGGCACTGGGATGTTTGAATGTCTTGACGGCACCTGTTTGATTCGGATTCCAAAACTCAATCATTCCATCGTCACCGGAAGTCGCCAGCCACTGGCCGTTGGGTGAGAACTTGGACACCCAAACCGTGCCACGATGGGCGTTCCAGGTGGACTTGACGCTCTGCGACGGCAGATCCCAGAGGCGGACCGTGCCGTCTTCCACTCCCATCGCCACGGACTTGCTGGTGGGATCAAACGCGACCGACCATACGGCGCCGGAGTTGGCGCTGAGCACGGCGGTTGGCTCGGCCGACGATGCGCCCTTGCCCGGGCCGCCGATCATGCCGCTGCGATTTCCAAAATAGATGCCCGCCAATAGCCCGACCGCGAGGAAGCCGGCCGCAATGCCGCCGGCGATCCACCGATTGCGCACGGATTGCTGACGTTGCGCTTCTTCGCAAACCGTCGGCACGTCGTCGGACGTGGTCTTCATCAGCGCCCATTCAAATTCAAACAGTTCGGCCAGGTGAGCCGCGGATTGAACGCGATCTTTCGGCTTCTTGGAAAGCAGCCGATCGATCGTTTCCGAAAGCCACTGCGGCGTTTGCGGATTGAGTTCGCGCAGCGGACGGTGCTTCGTCTCCGAAATGTTCTTGAGAATCGCCAGCGCCGAGTTGCCCGTGAACGGAGGCTGACCCGCGCACATTTCGTAGAGGATTGCGCCTAGGCTGAACAGGTCGGATCGAGCGTCGGTCTCTTCCCCCAGCGCCTGTTCAGGCGCCATGTAGAGAGGCGTGCCGCTGACAAAACCAGTGCGTGTCAGTTTCACGTCCTCTTCCACGCGGGCAAGGCCGAAATCGGTCAGCTTCACGCGGTCGTGCGGCGGTTCCAGCAGAATGTTGCCCGGCTTGATATCGCGATGAATCAATCCCTGAGCGTGCGCCGCCATCAACCCATGCGCGGCCTGCATCCCGATGCGCACAACCTCGCGGTGCGGCAGCTTTTTTTCCCGCGTGAGTCGCTGTTCGAGCGATTCGCCGGCGATCAATTGCATCACCAGATAGGGCACTCCCTCCTCGCCTGAGCGTTCCACTTGATGCACGGCCACCACATTTTCGTGCGTGATCGACGCGGCCGCGCGGGCCTCGCGGCAGAAGCGCTGCCGGGCTACTTCGTCGCTGACTAAGTCCGGATCGAGTACCTTCAGCGCAACATTGCGCTGCAGCTTGGAGTCGAAAGCCTCGAGCACCAAACCCATGCCGCCGCGCCCCAAAACGCGCATGATATCAAAATGGCCAAGCCGCCCCAGGTAGGCGCTATCGCTGGCCGGTTGCAAAAATGCCAGAGATACTTCGCGCACTCGCTTGGGAGCCGCAGGGGCCGCAACCGGCGCACCCGCTCCCTCCAACAGTTTGAGCGCAGGCCAATAGGCGGAAGTCGCCCCGGGTTCACTTTCGCCCAGATGCTTCACTACGCTCGAGAGGTTCGTTCCTTCGGTGGCGATTTCCTCCAGCTTGGTCTGACAGCACTGGCAGGTGTCCATGTGCTCAACGCACTCTTGCTGCCGCTCGCCGGAAAGGGAGCCGCTGAGTAATTGCTGAAGTTCCGCTGCTTGGGGACAATTCGTTTCCGTTTTCATATCAATGTTCCTCCTGCCGCTCGATCGTCTCGACCTCTTCCTTGAGCCGAGAGAGCACGCGACTCTTGGCGACGTAAATCGCCCCGGGTGAAATCCCGATCTGCGCCGCGGCTTCTCCGGCGGCGATTCCCTCGACGGCAGTCAGCCAAAAGGCTTGCCACGTTTTCTCTTGAAACTCGTTCTTGATCCGGTCCATCGCCAGCGAGGCGATGCGCCGTTGATATTCCAATTCCCAGGCGTCCGACTCGACGCTCGTATCGGGATGCTCCGCCAGCAACTGGTTTGTCGTCGAATCGCCCGAGCCTTGCGGACGAATGCGGCGGGCCGAGAGGAAATTGAAGACTTTGTTGCGCGTAATCGTAAACAGCCAGCCGCGAAACGTGCCGGCGTGGCGGTCGTACTCCAGCCGGCCGATGGCCGTGGAAACCGAGCGCATCACGTCCTGCATCAAGTCGGCAGCGTCGGCGTCCTGCAATCCGCGCTTGCGGGCGAAACCGTAAATGACCGGGCTGTAGAGTTGCGAGAACTCCCGCCAGGCGTCTTGATTGTTGCCGTCGCGAAGCTGGATCAGCAAACTGGCTCGCGTCAGCGGTGAATCGTCCACAGTCATACTGCCATCCCAGCGTATTTGGTGTAGCCGCCAGTCTATCTGCCGCCATCCTCGACGACCGGCGTACCTTCCATGATACGCGGCCGGAGGCGAAGGGACGATACCCGGCTGAAAGAAATGCCTGTTTTTGCGGGAGTAACATGGTATTCAAACGATTGGACTTGAGTTGATTGGGAACTGTTTTGACGCAAAGGCGCGAAGGGGCAAAGACGCGCAAAGAAGACGGGAGGAAGGGAGGGCAATAACTTTCCATTCTTTTCTTTGCGAGTCTTTGC
>JAIOPX010000307.1 GCA_021413705.1 Planctomycetota bacterium
CACGGAGAAGATGATCGCCCAGGCGATCCCCATTCTGGGCGCGGCCACGGGTGCGGCCATCAATGTGGCCTTCATGGGCCACTTCAATCGCGTCGCCCGTTTCCATTTTGGCCTGCGGCAGTTGGAGCGGCAGCATGGCGTTGAGGTGATTCAAAACGCTTATCGCGCGGCGGCCGGGAAGCCACTTCGGCTGGTGGTGGCTGAGGTTGTGCCAAACGATGTTGCCTGATGCACGGTGCCGCGGTCAGATCGTCTGGAATTTGGTAATCGCCAATCACCCCGCTTGCTTACCGGTAGGTCGCGCCGAACACGATGCCACCACACCAGTCACGTAGTGCTGACTTATCGACGAACCCAGTGGTCCTGGTGGCGGGCGCATCGGGCTACATCGGCGGACTGCTGATCCCGTTGCTCCAGCAACAAGCGGTATCCGTGCGGTGCCTGGCTCGAAATCCGGAGAAAGTGCGGTCTTGGGTTAAGCAAGGCACGGAGATCGTTCAGGGGGATATTCTCGACCCGCGCTCGCTTGACTCAGCAATGCAAGGAGTCCACACGGCCTACTACCTCGTTCATTTGATGTCCGGCTCAAACGACTTCGAGAAGGAAGATCGGCAGGCCGCAACCAACTTCGCTCTGGCCGCAAAAAGAGCTGGCGTGCGGCGCATTATCTACCTGGGTGGTCTGGGGGACGACGACGATCCAAAACTTTCGCCGCATTTGCGCAGTAGGCATGAGGTTGGCGCCATCCTGCGAGATTCCGGCGTCGAAACCATCGAGTTTCGAGCCTCTCTGGTAATTGGGACCGGCAGTTTATCGTTCGATCTCATCAAGTCGCTGACCGACCGATTGCCGGTCATGCTCTGTCCCCGCTGGCTGACAACACCAACTCAGCCCATCGCCGTGGACGACGTACTGGCCTACCTCCTGGCGGCGAAAAATTTGCCTGTCAATGAGAGCCGGGTCTTCGAGATCGGCTGCCCGGATGTCACCACTTACGGCGGGATGATCCGCGAGTACGCCCGGCAGACAGGACTGAAACGGTGGTTGATTTCGGTGCCCGTGCTGACGCCGTACCTGTCAAGCCTGTGGCTGGCACTGGTGACGCCCACGGCCTTTGAAGTTGGGCGGCACTTGATTGAAGGACTGAAAAACCCGACGGTGGTTCGGGACTCGAGGGCACGGGACGTGTTTCAGATCTGGCCGATGGGAATTCGAGAGGCGATCCACAGCGCGCTCGCCAGCGCGAAAGTTTGAGTTGCCCGCTCACCGCCCCCAATTCATGGCCGTAATTGAAAATTGCAGTACTGTGGCTGTGGCCACCCAGGCCAGATACGGTAGTTGTGCGAGGGCAACCCACCGATAGTGTGGCCAGACGGCAATGACCATCCAGGCAATGGTCGCCAGCACCACCAGAATGTCCACGGAGGCCAGGGGCAGGTTTCGTAATCCAAACTGGATTGGTGTGAAAGCCACATTGGCGACTAAATTGACGGCAAACGGCAGAGCAACCGTCCACGGCACTTTACGCCGAATGGCCTGCACAAATACGTATCCGAACGTCACCAGGATGATCGGGTAGAGAATCTGCCAAATCAAACTGATGGTCGTGGGCCCCGGCGTCCAGGAGGGCTTCGCCAGATTTTCGTACCATTGCATCCAGGTCATGTTAGAACTCTCGTCACTTCTCCGCTGCTCAACTGCTGGCCGCGCACTTGGCCCCGGCCAGGGGACATTCTATCATTCATTCTCATTTCACGGAGGTTCCTTACAGATCTAGCCAGGGGAACCGCGGAAGTGCCCGAGCGATTCGGATTGAGTTAAGCTATCCCGGGTTCAAATCCTTCGTGTAACCAGGGGCTAACAATTTTTGACGATTCATCCATGCCAACTCCCTCGCCACTGAGCTCGGCCTCGTTGACTCGCGCCCTGCCGCGCCATGAGAACCAAGCCCGGGGTCTGGCGCAGTATGCGTTGGACTTTGTTTTCGGGAACCTGCCGCCGACGGCCGTGTTGTCGCGACTGGAACGATTCCACCTCGATAGCGTGGCCTGCGGGGTTTCGGCCTTGGCGCTTCAGACCCGGGCACCGGGCCTTCTGCGAGCCGAGGCGCTGGAGAATCCCTTGCCGTCAGCCGGGCGAGGGGCTACTTGCTTCGGTTCGACCGTGCCGGTGCGGCTGGAAAAGGCAGTCGCCGCCAATTGCGCGGCCGTGCGAGAATGGGACTCCAACGGAACCAATTTTGGCTACGATCCTGCCCGGGGCAACACGGCCGGGGAGTTTGGCCACAATGACTTTTATCCTGTGGCTATCGCAGCCGCTCAGCAGGCAGGGCTCGACGGCCGTCAGACGGTGCTGGGCATGCTGGCCATCGACGAGATCCGTGGCCGGCTTGCTGAAGTCTATTCGCTCAAGACCCACAAGATCGACCATGTGGTGCATGGGGCCATTGCCTCGGCGGCGGTCTGCGGAGCGATGCTCGGCGCCACCGTCGATCAGATCGAATCGGCCATTGGGCTGTTCGTGGCCCACTATGTACCGTTCCGCGCGATTCGCGCAGGCAAGCAGCTTTCGGATTCCAAGGGAGCGTCGGCCGCACTTTCAGCCGAAGCGGCGGTCCTCTGCGTGCAACGGGGGATGCGCGGTTTCGTCGGGCCGGCCGATATTTTCCGCAACCCGGAGGCGCTGTTCTGCCTCTTCGAACCGCCGCCGCGCAAGGGAGACAGCCCCTTTGATCTGACGCTGGCCACCGGCGGTGACGATTTCGCGGTGATGGGCATGCATTTCAAACTGGGGCTATACGAGCATCAATCGGCCGGCGCGATTCAGGCAATCATCGACCTGCTGATCGCGCACCCTGCGCTGCTGGATGATCCGACCCAACTGCGGTCGCTGAGTGTCGTGATCTACGAGCCGGCGTTTAGCATCATCGCCGATCCCGCCAAGCGCGACCCGCGCACCAGGCAGAGCGCCGACCATTCACTGCCCTACATCGTCGCTCGGGTGCTGGCGAAGGCATTTCGTAGCCGGCAAGCCGGTTGGGAGCCGCTGATGCTGATGCCTGAAGACTACGACGACGCGGCGCTGGCGGATCAGTTGACGCGGCAGCTCATTGCCAAGATTGAAATCCGCCACGGTGGGGCAGAGTATGACGCCAAATATCCTGACGGCATCCCGACGTCAGTGATGATCGAGCACACCACCCATGGTCGTCTCGAAAGTGGGTTAGTTATGTATCCCGCGGGCCATGCTCGCAACTATTCGGCCGATTTGCCCCATCTGCTGGACGTAAAGTTCAATCGCTTGGCAGCCCTGGGCACTGCCGATGTGGACGCCCTGCGAAGCAGAATGAGCCACTTGGCCGGCAAATCGGCGGGCGAAATTGCCGATTTGTACGACTTTTCAATCGCCTAATCTTCGGATTCTCTCTCCTGAAGGCACGGAATCCTCCTGCTTTAGGTTAGAATGTTACGCTCCTGCGATTGAGCATGGACGATAAGGATGCATCCTCAGATTCTCACCCTCAGTATGGCATTATGTCTTATTTCGGAATCCTGAATCTCAACAAACCCTCCGGCATCACGACGCGCGACGCGGTGGACCGCGTGGTGCGGTTGGTCGGCAAGAAGATCAAGGTCGGTCATGCCGGCACGCTCGATCCACTGGCCAGCGGCGTACTGGTGGTCTGCGTCGGCTCCGCCACGCGATTGATCGACAAAGTGCAGGAGATGCCCAAGCGTTATCGAGGGACGTTTTTGTTGGGGCGCACCAGTGATACAGAAGACGTCGAAGGGATCGTCACTGAGTTGCCCGAAGCGCCGATACCGCTGCGCACCGCTATCGAGGCCGCGGCCGCTTCAATGCTGGGCACGATCCAACAGCGCCCTCCTGCCTATTCGGCTTTGAAAGTGGCTGGCCGCCGGGCGTACAAACTGGCGCGGCGCGGCGAGCAACCCGAGTTGAAGCCCCGGCCCGTGACGATCCACACGCTGGAGGTGATCGACTACGATTATCCGCGACTAACGCTCGACATCCGCTGCGGCAGTGGCACGTATGTCCGTTCGCTGGGGCGCGATCTGGCCGAGCAGCTCGGTAGCGGAGCCGTTATGTCGGAATTGACGCGAACCGAGATCGGCGATTTTCACCTGGCCAACGCTTGTGAGCTGGACGGTCTGACTGCTGCCAGCTTGCCTGAATTGATGCAGTCGCCGCTCAGCGCGGTTCCTGCCTTGCCGGTAGTTGAGTTGACCGACGATATGATTCATCGAATCGGCAACGGGCAGTCATTGTCACTGTCGCCTCCCTGGGAAGAGACGAAAGAGATGGCGGCAGTTGACGAGCAGGGCACGCTCGTGGCGCTTCTCGTCCGCCGGGGGGACGATCTCTACGGGCCAGAGCGCGTGTTCGTGGTGTAAGGGGCCGTTAGATCTTCAACGGCTTCAGTTCTGGATAATCGCCGGGTGTGATGATCTCCGTCAGTTGCACGCCGGCCTGCCACAGCCCCGCACCCAGCGAGCCTTGGTGGCGGACTTCCGCGCGGACGTATTTCATCTCCCGTTCGACTTCCAGCACCAAGAACACTTCGCTGACATCGAGCTTCTCCGAGAGAACCAGCGACATGCCGACCGAGGACACTTCGCGTGTGACGGTGGCAAAGGCCTGCTCGCGGTCGGGATGATCGTCGATGCTGGGAACCACGATGACGACCATGGCCAGGTCAACGCGCAACTCCCCGCGAGGCCCTTCGCGCAGGGCATCGAGCGAACGACTGTTGGCGTTGATGATCTTGGTCAGCAGCCGCTGAACTTCAAGTTGCCGGGTTTTGTTCTTACTGAAGAGCAACATGGATCTCGCTCCGCCTTGGATTTCGGTTGGTGTGTCACGGGCCGAGAAAATATAGGTCGTCGCCGGCCCTCATGTCGGTCGGTCCACATAACGGGGCCGAACGTGCTGTGACGATTAAGACGGCCTGCTACGGTGTGCTACACTTTCACGGTGAAAATTCACGGTGAAAATTCCATGAACAATCCGCTTCCTGAAACATCATTCTCCCGGCTTCGTCCCTGGACTGCTCGGTTGATCCTGGCGGCCGTGTTGTTATCACTGGTGACTGCCGTCGGCGTGAGCCTATCTCGGTTTGCCAAGGGCTATGCCGACAAGCCGAGCCGGGGGCCGGGGGACGTCGCCCTGTATCGGGCGGAAGTCGATCGGATCCAGGCTGGCGAGAGCTACTACGCGGCCGCTTCCACCGAATTGCGAGCGCGGGGTTACCCGACCAAGAGCGTATTCAATTGGCGCACGCCGCTGCCGATCTGGCTCATTGGCGTGATGCCGGATCCTGTGTTTGGTAAAGCCCTGCTTTGCGGACTAGCACTGTTGACTGTGGTGTTGGCTTTTGACTGGCTCGGTCGCGAAGGGGGAACCTGGGTTGCCGTGGCGGGGGTGCTGAGCCTCTGCGGCGCAATGCTTCCCTGCTTTCTGGGGAATCTGTTTGTGATGCCCGTGCTGTGGTCGGGGTTCTTGTTCGTGTTGTCACTTGCCTTGCTGGCCGCCAATCGCACCGGATGGGGCGTCGCAGCCGGATCTTTGGCCCTCTTCCTGCGCGATTTGGCCGGACCGTTTGTGGTGGTCATGCTTCTGTTGGCGCTCTGCCGGCGGCGATATCGCGAGGCGGCTTATTGGACGGTCGGGCTGTTCGGATACGGACTATTTTTCTTGTGGCACATCGTCCAGGTCCATGCAATGCAAACGCCTGGCGCTCGGGCTCAGGAAGATAGCTGGGTGCAACTGGGCGGTCTGGCGTTTGTGATCTCCACCACGCAACTCAACGGGTGGCTGCTGGTGCTGCCGCAGTGGGTGGCGGCCCTCTATCTGCCGCTGGCTCTGTTGGGATTTGCTTCGTGGAAGGGTGCGGCCGGCGAGCGGGCGGCCATCGCCGCCGCGGCTTATGTGCTGTTGTTCGGCTTCGTGGGGCAGGATTTCAATCAGTATTGGGGATCGCTCATCGCTCCCCTGCTCTGTCTGGGCTTTGCCTGGACGGCCCCGGCGCTGCACGATCTGGTTCGTGCCAGCCGCAATCAATCTCTGGGATCGGTTGCTGCCCCGGTAGTGGATGCGGTGGCGACGGGCGCGTAGTCATCTTCGACAGTTTGCAACCGTGGGCCGCGGCGCTGAAGCGAAGCGGCCGACAGCAAAGCGTTGGCCTCCTCCAACAGTTCCAACACCTGGGCATCGGCCGACTCGATTTCTTCCATCGCCAGGTCGGCCGCCATGTAGGCTGAAAACGTGGTGGCCAACTCGGTCACTTCATCTTCCAACGTCATGCCAGGCAACGTCATGCCAGGTTCAGTGGGGCGAACTTGCGAACGCTGCTCCACATTGACAGTTCGCTCGATGAGAAACATGGGCCGCTGCCGCACTTCATCGTAGATCCGCGTCACATACTCCCCCAGGATGCTGATTCCCAGCGCGTTGAGCGCTCCAAAAAACGTGGCGCTGAGCACATGCGACGTCCAGCCGGGAACCGCCAGGCTGGTAAACAAGCGGCAGAAGATGGCAAAGCCTCCTAAGCCGACGAACACCGCCAGCGCCGTCAGTCCGATGACATAGAACGCCGCCAGGGGGACCGACGAAAAGCCGAAGATGGCCGTCTTGGCCAGGCGGAACAACCCGGTCATAGAGACGCGCGGGTGATCGTCATACCGTCCTTGCCGCTCCACCTCGACGCCAATCTGCCGATAGCCCACCCAGCTGCGCAGGCCCGGTAGAAAGCGATCTCGCTCTTTGAGTGCTGAGATCTCCCGGGCAATCCGGCCGTCGATCAGGCCGAAGATGCCCGCCTCTTGCGGAATGGGCGTGTGGCTGATGCGGGTCAAGAGCCGGTAAAAGGCCGAGAACAGGGCTCGCTTCATGGCGCTTTCCTTGCGCTGCGTGCGAACCGCGTAGACCACGTCGTAACCGGCTTGCCATTTGGCGAACAATAGCGGCACGGCTTCCGGCGAGTCCTGCACGTCGGAGTCCATCAGCACCACGGCCGCACCCCGGGCGTGGCACAACCCCGCCTGAATGGCCGCCTGGTGGCCGAAATTGCGGGATAGGTGAATGATTTTGATCTCGCGGCGCTTGGCGGCCAACTGGTCCAAGACCCGGCCGCTCCCGTCGGTCGAACCGTCATCGACGAAGATGATCTCGCACCGCGCCTGACAACGGCGGGCGGCCTCCACCAAGAGGGTCGAGAGCGTGGAGAGGACACGGACTTCGTTGAACACGGGCAAGACAAAGCTCAACAGCGGATCGGCCATGGTGCGGCGCTGGGGCTCGTCGTGAGACTCGTAGTTAGTCTTCATGCATTGCGCTCCTTGTCACATTCACGTACCCGGCCGGTTTTGGCCAACCAGGCAAACCCAAAGAGAAAGCAGGCCAGTCCGCCGGCGCTCAGCATGGCGCCATACCGCAAACTTGCCGGTTGAAAATTGAACTGCACACGATGGTCTCCGGGCGGCACGACGCAACCGAAGAAGTCGCCGTTGACCCGCTCGACGGCGACGGGTTTGCCATCGACGCTCGCCTTCCAGCCGCCATGCCAGCTTTGATTCATCACCAATACGTTGGCCCCCTTGGCGTGCGTGTCGATGACGAGATGTCCAGGAGATTGCTGGTCGATCAGGGCCGTGCCGGCTTCGATTGTGCCGGCTGGACCCTGTCCGAATACATGGAGTTGGTCGAATCCCGGCTCAACCAAAGCGGTCGTAGCCGGATCGATCTGCTCGATATCGCGGGCCGGATTACGGCTCGACTGCACATGAGCCAGCAGGCGCGCGGCAGGCAGCGGTGTGGTGGGAGTTGCGATCACGCGTCGGACCTGATTGGTTTTTCTCTCAGTGCCCAACCAGCCGATTCCGGCGACTCGCTGTGCATTGCGTTGGCCATAGTCAAGACGCGAAGCCGGTTCCAAACCCGCATAGCCGCGGGCGCGACTCCAGCCTGAGAGCAGAGACTGATTCCCCTCGCGCGGAGCGTGCGGGTCGCTGGCCGGCGATTCGACCAACAATCGGGTTTGGTTATTCTGGGGAGGCGCCGGCCATGCTTGCGCAAAACTCTCCAGAGTCTCCGTCTGCCCATAGACCGAGTAACTCATCCCATACGCGCCCAGATCAATCGCGGCCAGTATCACGAGGCCCACCAACGCTGCCCGGCTGTTGTGATCCGCCAGCCAGACCAGCGCAGCGGTGATTCCGAACAACAGCGGCCCGGCGACTATGACCGGCCAACTGGCCACATGCTGCGGCCAAGCCAAAGCCGCGATAATCGCTATCGCGGCGCTCAGTCCGACCAGCACCCACAAGAGCGTATAACCCTTTTGTGCGATCGGCATGCGTGCAGGGTGGCGCGCGGCCAAGAGCGACAACGCTGCTGCCGCCAACACAGACATCGCAAGTTGAAACAGCACGATCATCCGGCAAGGAAAACGAAACTTGCCGACCACCGGCAGCCAGGTTTGAAACCGATAGATGAATCCATATTCGCCAAAGGCCATCCAGAGCGAGAGAATCGCCACCACGGCCGCCGCGGCGATCAGCGCACGCAGCCCGCCTAGCTCGCGCCGGCGAATCCACAGCCACGCGCAGAGCATGAGCGGCACGCAGCCAGCGTAGAGGCCCAGTTCGTGCGTGTTCTGTCCAACCACCCGATTCTCGAACAGATAAGGAGCGACAAGTTGCATCACGTTCCAAGGATGCAGCGAGCCTGACTCGGCGAACGCCGTGCCCGAGTCCTGACGAACCGAGGTGGAAAGCATGTCGTAAGTAGGCAGGAGTTGGACCGCGCCCAGCAGGAATCCAATCCCTACGGCTGCCGCTAGCGTCAACCAGATACGCGCGCGACTCCCCGAACCGCGTCGCAGGACATGACGCCCTCCCCGCTCCACCACCAGCCAGGCGGGAGGACCGTGCCGCAGCAGCCACCATGCATATCCAGCCTGCAGCAACAGCGAGATCCAGACATACTGGGGATAGCCCAGCAGCAGTTGCGATGCGGTTAGCAGGGGAATCGCCGCCGTCGCCAGCATCCGCCACCGCGGCCGCGTATCGCGGACCACCACGTCGATCGCCCAGAGCAGCCACGGCAACTGCGCCAATACGGCAATCGCGTTGACGTGCGGCAAATGAAGCAGATTGAAGCTGCAGAAAGTGAAGAGCAACGCGCCAAAAAGTGCTGCGTCGGCCCGGGGCAATCGCCGTCGCAGCCAGAGGTACATGCCCAGCAGCATCCACGGATAACTCAACAACACTTCCAGATTAAATGCCACCGGCAGCGGCAGCCAGCGATAGAGACCCCAATGCAATGGGTGGAACACACCGGCTTGCCCTTCACCCGTGAAATAGAAGCCGTTGAAAAGCTGCGGCGACCAGTGGAATGAGTCGCCCCGGGCGAGTGATTCCGCGTAGAAAGCCCTGGCAGGCAGATGAAACGCACCCAGGTCGTCAGCAACGTACACATGCCCCCAAAAAATCGGCAAGGCCAACGCCGCCATCAGAAGCAGCGCACAACCGCCGATCGTGCCCAGCAGCCAGACAGGTCGGGCTACCCGGATCTTTGGGCTCGCAACAATGGTAGATAGGGTGGCCTGAGCCATAGGTGCGCAGTGAAAGATGCGAAGCGGGTCGTTGGTTCAACAAGCATACGTTGACCTGACCGTTGGAGACGGCGATGTCTGGCTGGCGCAGTGGCGATGCCTGACTGGCGCAGATATGACGATTGTGTCGGATATACCAGTGACGATATGCGATGAGTCGCCCTGAGCGCCGCAGAGCCTACTATTGAGGATGCTTAACGACCGTTCCAAGCTGCGCCGCGTGTTGTTGGCGGCTAACCTGATCCTGCTGTTTGCCGCAGCCACATTGTGCCGTGCGCTGTTGCTCGATCATGTGCCAGGGCTCAACGGCGACGAGGCCTGGCAAGGAGTGCAAGTTCAGCGCTGGCTGCGCGGCGAACCGGTGCCATGGCGCACGCCGACCGGAAATCTGATCAATCCGCTGAGCTTTCTGCCGATGGCCGCGCTGCATATCTGGCTGCCCCCGTCGATCACGCTGCTGCGGTTGACTCCCCTGCTGAGCGGTTTGGCCGCGCTGGCTGTCAATTATTGGCTCTGCCGTCGGGTGTTCGATCGGCAATTGGCTGCTATCTCGACCGTGATCCTCGCTGTCTTGCCGGCCACCATTACGTATAGCCGCTTTGCTTGGGATGCCAGCCAATCGGTGTTGGTAACGCTGCCGGTGATGTATTGCGCGCTGGGGGCGGTTCGCGAGCCAATCCATCGCCGCGGTTGGCTCCTGGGTTCGGTGGGGGCACTCTGCTTGGCATGTCTGGTTCATCCGACCAACGTATTTATGGCACCGCTGATCGCGGCAGCAGCGGTTTGGTGTTGGCACAAAGAGCTCTTGACGGCGTGGCAAGCCATGGACCGCCGTACGCGAGCAGGCAAAGCATTTTCCCGGCTGGCGACATTGGTGTTTCTTAGCGTGTTGCTGGGCTGCGGAGTGGCTGCTTGGCAGAGCAGCCAGGTTGTAGCGGCGGTGAAGCGGTTTGTTTCGCCATCGCAGGCCGTGCAGTTTGCCGGAAACGTCGTTGATTTGATTTCGGGAACCACCGTCTATCGCTATGTTCCGGCCACGCAGTTGCAGGGGGCAAAGCCCGCGACATTGGCCTATCGCCTGGCGGCATGGATCGTGTTGGCGGCAGCCGGCTACGGACTGTTTCACTATCTACGGCACCGGCGACACGCGGCAGTGCGTGTATTGCTAGTTGGGTTTTGCGCTGCCCTGGTTGCTTTCTACATGGTGGCCGGGCCGCAAGCCATTCGTCCCCACTTCGAGCGTTACGGCATGTGGATGATCGGCCCATCGGCATTGTTGATGGCTCTGGGAGTTCGCTGGTGGATGCAACGTCCGAACTCCTTGGGGAGATTGCGACCTGCCGTGGCTTTGTTGTTGGCCTGGGTCGTGCTGGCCGGGTTTGGTTGGTACTACTTCCGCCCTATCTTAGGAAGCCTCGGAGATTCGCATGTCGCGTTTCGTACGGCCAAGGTTGAGCCGAAACTGGCGGCCCTGCGGATGATTGTTTCTCAGCACCACGCAAAACCCAGTGAAATTGTCGCCCAGGGCTGGTGGGTGTATTGGCCGCTGGCCTATCTGGCAGGTGCGGATCCGCAACTCTCGATCGTGCCTGAGAACGTGCCGGGGGAAATACGCACGGGGGTGGACGATGATCGGGGAGCCTGGCGAGTATCGTGGGCTGATCGGCCAGAGGCATTGGCCAACCAGGGCAGTCATCCCGAAGAGACCATCCTTTGCGACGCCGCGGGGCGACCGCTGTTGCGGGTTGTGCGCCCTGTGGGGACAAAAGCGATAACGCAGCCGGCTTCACTTCCTTAGGAAGAAATTTCCAAGAATTCCTCAAGGTCGATTTGACACCTGGCGCCTGCGTAATAGATTTCCATTGTCAAAGCAACACTGTCAACGGTGATGCGAAGACGGGATCGGCCGTGTGGCCGGTTCCTTGCGTGAGTCTCATCCGCCGTATTCCCGGTTACTCAAAATCTCCGCACTAATTCGGCGGACGAGCTGGCGCAAAAGAGCCTGCTTGTCTTGGACGTTCAGTCCGCAGAGACAAACCTATTTTTACCGTGGAACACTGGTGGTGCAGCGCAGGCAAGTGCCGGTCGATCGCGACCGACACTGCACCGCCGGGTTTCCAATAAAATGTCTCAAAGGTCGATTGAGTTCGGTTCAGGCCGATTATGCACTCGACCCACAAAATTGGAGGATAGCATGTCGAATCTCGTGAACAAAGTACAGCGTTTCCTGGTTTCGGAAGATGGCCCCACCGCGGTGGAATATGCCGTCATGTTGGCTCTGATCGTGATCGTCTGCTTGACGGCGATCAACTCGATCGGCACCAACGCCAACACCACCTTCACCAACGTCGGCAATTCGTTGAAGAAGTAGTTTTGGCGGAAGACCTGGGGAAGGCGCTATTTATCGCGACGCCCCTCCAGCAAAATCGAGTCTTAGTGCGTGCGGCAAGTTGCCGCACCTGGATGTCAGAAGAACCCCCGGCGCTCCTTCTTATTAGGTGGCACCGGGGGTTTCTTTTCATTTACGTGGAGATCCGACGCCCGACGGGCTTCCCAGCCCGTCCTACGGAAGTTGTCCCCGCCTCTTGCGTTAGGGGGCCAGTCGTGTCGCCTGGCGCGATCGTGCCGGGCCGCTATGGAATCTCATCGAACCGGGCATTTGTCGTCCCACGACGCGCAGAAAAAGCTATGGTTCCTGTGGGCGATTGGACTCCAACGCCCGAGATTCAGACATGACCCATGTCTGGATCTTACAGCGTTCACACCTTACGCCGGCTCGTCCGGCACCCTAGGAGAACTACGATGAACAGCATTGTGAACAAAGTACGGAACTTTATCGCCTCGGAAGACGGCCCGACCGCCGTCGAATACGCCGTGATGCTGGCGTTGATCGTGATCGTCTGCTTGACGGCGATCCAGTCGATCGGCACCAACGCCAATACCACCTTCACCAACGTCGGCAATTCCTTGAAGAAGTAACAGGAACCTAAACGTGTACCCCGGCATCTCCGCGGAATCCGCCCATATCGTCGTGCAACTGGTCGTCTATTTCTTTACGGCCATCGCCGCGATCTTGAGTTGGTTCACCATGATGCGCGGTTGACGCGCCGGATGCCGGCGGCCTTGGCCGCCGGCACGGGTCCGGCGTGTGGCAACGTTGTAACTGAGAAGGCAAGCAATTCCATGTCAGATATGAATTCTCTCACGACAAGTCTCGTTCACCATTGGCCCGTGTGGCTCGTGTCGCTCATGTTGGTGGTGGCCGCCGTCATCGACGGCAAGCAACTGAAAGTTCCCAACTGGCTGACGTTCCCCATGATCCTCAGCGGCTGGGCCTATAGCGGTCTGGCTTTTGGATTGCCGGGTCTCGGCTGGAGCCTGGTGGGAACGGCCGTGGGCTTGGCCCTGCTGTTGCCCGCCTATGCAGTGGGAGGCATGGGAGCCGGCGACGTCAAGTTGCTGGCCGGAGTGGGCGCCTGGGTTTGGGCCACCAACACCTTCTGGGCCTTCTGCGCTTCGGCCATCATCGGCGGTGCGATAGCACTGGTGATGGTGCTGTCGCGCGGCTCTTGGACGAAGCACCGCATGCAGTTCTGGATGATCCTCAATGAGTTCGTCACCGTACGCGATCCCAATCAATTGGCAGCGGTGGCAGCGGAGCGGAAGAGCTCCATGATGCTGCTCCCGTATGGCATTCCGATTGCGATTGGCACAATTGCCTATTTTGCCTGGGCGGGGATGCTGATATGAACCGAAGAAAACGAAAAGGGGCTGCTGCCGTCGAGTTCGCTCTGGTTGCGCCCATCTTCTTCATGCTGGTCCTCGGCATGGTGGAGATCGGACGGGCCGTGATGGTTCAGCAAGTGCTGACCAATGCGTCTCGTGAAGGAGCTCGACGGGCCGTACTCGACGGGGCGACAGCCGCCGAAGTGCGAACGTACGTAACAAATTACCTTACCAATGCTTCCGTTGCTGGCTCGACTGTGACGTTTCCGCAAGGGAACCCCGAAGCGGCGGGATACGGCGCCCCGGTTGAGGTTAAGGTTTCGGTACCTTTTGGTCAAGTAAGTTGGGTTCCCGCGCCAATGTATCTCAGTGGACAGACACTCTCGGCAAGTACCATTATGCGCCGAGAGACTGTTCAATAGCCGCCACGGCGTAACGGTCGGGCAGTCTATTCTTTTCGAAAACCATGCTGGCACGTTCGCTGCCAGTCGGAGACTTTTGCGATGCGTCCAAAATCATTGATCCTGCTGGCGCTAGCACTCGGCTGCGGCTTGGTAGCCTCGATCGGCATCAGCCAGGTCATGGAGTCGCGCCGCCAGCAGAAGTCGGGCGATCAAGAGCAAACCGAGATCCTCGTCGCATTAGGTGACATCGAACGCAATGCCGAGTTGACCGCCAAGAACGTCACGCTCAAGCCGTGGCCCAAGTCCCAGGTTCCCGCTGGCGCCATCACCAAAATCGAGGATGTGATCGGACGCCGTCCCGATACGCGGATCATCAAAGACGAACCCATCCTGGAAGGCAAGCTGGGGACAGGCGAAGGTGGCAAGCGGGCCTCCACCGAAATCCCTTCGGGCTATCGCGTCGTTCCGGTGCGGATGGAAAACGCCCAGAACACGGGTTTGATCCTGCCTGGCGACCGCGTGGACGTTCAAGTATTTGTCAATAAAGGTACGAATGTTTCGGAGGCCATGACCAAGACCTTCTTGAAAGACGTAAGCGTCTTCGCCGTCAATTCCGAAATCCGGCACGATCCGGCCACCGACGCCAAGATCGACGCCAAGACCGTCTCGCTACTGCTGACGCCCCCGCAGGCCGACAAGCTCACGCTGGCCGAGTCCGTCGGCAGCGTCCGACTGGTGCTCCGTGGCAGTCAGTCCGAAAAAGTTTCGGAGGATGACAGCAAGGCCACCATCAGTGAAATCCTGGGGACGGAATCCGAGAGCGGCGCCCACAATGGAAAGAACAACAGCGCGGCGTCGGAACTGAAAGCCTTCCTCGATAAGCAATCCGTGGGCAAACCGGCCGAGCCGGTGGTTGACCCCGAGAAGGGCGTTTTCAAGATGGTCATCGTCCACGGATCGGACGCACATATCGAGGAGTTGCATGAAGGGGAATTGCTGCCGCGGCACATCAATGCGGACGGGCAGGCTGCAACGCCACCCACCAACTCGGGTAATGTGCCCTCCAGCGCGCCCCAAGCGCCAGCGGCTACCGATGCTCCCGCGGCCACTGACACTCCCGCGACTACTGATACCGACGCTACTGCGACCCCGAACAACGATCCTGCTGCGAGTGGCAGTTCGGCCTCTCCTAAGACGCCGGCAACTGCACCTAAAATACCCGATTGAAGTCAAACACAATTCACGCCCGCGGAGAATGGAAATAACTGCTCAAGGTCACAGTTGAGGGCGGAGCCCGAGCCTGTGATCCCCGCCAATCCCAAGTTTGCAACCGCCGCCCTCGCAACGGAGGGCCCGTTCAAGGAAGAACACGGATGGTATACGCATCGAAGCGGCGCCTCACGGCGTCCCTGACTGTTGTCGCTTTTCTTTCGGTGTTCGCGGTTGCGCGCAGCTTGCCCGCGGAAGCGCCCCCGGCAAACCAAGGGCAATTGTCCAGCTCTCCACCATTCGTCGTCGATGTCTCCCAGGGAACACAGCGGTTGGAGATGACGGTCCAAACCAGTCGCATCCTCACCCTGATGCACGATATTCCTCGCGCGCAGGTGAACAATCCCGATATTCTGTCGTTGCAAGCGCTCGAGCCCAACAAGATCCAGCTCTTCGCCAAGAAGGCAGGCGTCACGCAGGTCAACCTGTGGGACAAGAAGGGAAACATCCAATCGATCGACGTAATCGTATTCAACGATGCTCGAGAGTTGGCCATGCTCCTGCAAAGCCAGTTCCCCTCCTCGTCGCTGCAAGTCACTCCGCTTCCCGACAGCGTCGCCATCAAAGGCTTCGTGGAGCGACCCGACGAAGCGAGCAAGATCATTCAGTTTGCTCAGGTGTACTATCCCAAGGTGCTGAACAACATAACCGTCGGCGGCGTGCAGCAGGTCAAGCTGCACGTTAAGGTCATGGAAGTCTCGCGCACCAAGCTGCGCACCATGGGCTTTGATTTTGCCACCACCAATGGCAACGACTTCCTGGTCTCCAGCATCAGCGGCCTGATTTCCCCTGCCAGCGCCTCGGCCGGCATCGCCGCCGGGGCCGGCGATACGGTCCGCTTCGGCATCGTGGACGGCAACAACCGCTTCTTCGGGTTCCTCGAAGCGCTCCGCAAAGACAACCTGATGAAGATTCTGGCCGAGCCCACCGTGGTCACCATCAGCGGCCGCGCGGCCAGTTTCAAGGTTGGCGGCGAAATCCCCATCCTTGTCCCACAAAGCCTCGGCACGGTGTCCATCGAATACAAGAACTACGGCACCCAGGTGGACGTAGTCCCCATCGTGCTGGGCAACGGCCGCATTCGCCTCGAAGTGCGTCCCCGCGTCAGCGAACTCGACGACACCCGCGGCGTGGTTATCAACAACATCATCGTGCCGGGCATTCGCATCCGCGAAGTCGATACCGGCGTCGAGATGCGCAGCGGGCAGACGATGGCGCTCGGCGGTTTGGTGCAAAACCGCGTGGAAGCCGACACCAAGGGTCTTCCCTACCTGTCCGAGATGCCATACTTTGGCGCTCCGTTCCGCCGGGTGAGCGAGAAGATCAACGAAATCGAGCTCTTGATCATGGTCACGCCCGAGTTGGTTTCGCCGATGGAGGCCTATGAAGTGCCGCCGTGCGGGCCGGGCATGAACACCGCCAGTCCCCGCGATTGCGACCTCTACTGGCGCGGACATATTGAAGTGCCCAGTTGCGGCCCGTGCGGTATCGGCAACGGTCAGGGCAACTGCCCCGCTCCTGGTCAGCGCGGTCCCGCTCCCGAAGAAGTGGGGCCGGGAGAGCAGGCGAAGCGGCCAGTGCAGCCTCGCCAGGCGGCGCTACCCGGGTCGGTAACACCGGTGCCAGGAATGCGGGGAAGCTACAACACGGGCACTCCCCCGCGACAGCCAACGGCGCAGTCGCAAGGACAACGTGGACCCGCCCCGCAGGACGGCGTGCGTCAACAGGGCGTACCTGCCGCCCCACCCGGATTGATCGGCCCCTTCGGTTACGACGTGAAATAGAGGAGTCGGGAGTAGCTGAAGTCGTAAGACTTCGGACTGAAGTAGCCAGCATCGTGAGACTGCGGAAATAACAGTCGTAAGACTTCGGAAATAACCGGGGCGCATTGACTGAGTTGAACTAAGTAGAAAGCACCGATGAAAAACGTCCTTCGCCTGGCCATTGTTGACCCCAGCGATACAGCGCGCGATGCGCTGAAGGGCATGCTGTTGGGCATGGATCGCGTGTGGTTGGAGGCCGAGTGCTCGCGCTATGAGTTCTTCGCCGACGTGGTGGCCCAGACCAACCCTGACATCGGGGTGGTGGCCATCGACTCGAACCCCACCAAGGCCCTGGAACTGGTAGCCCAACTGCACGAAGCCTCACCCGAGTGCTGCATCCTGGTGCTGAGCAACTCGACGGACGGAAACCTGATTCTGCGGGCCATGCGGGCCGGGGCCAAGGAGTTTCTCTCCCAGCCCGTCAAGTTGGATGATCTGGTGCAGGCTCTGGAACGGATCGGCAACCGCAACCTGGGCCGTGGCGAGCAGCGTTCGCGCGGGTGCAATGTGATCGCCCTGGCCGGCGCCACCGGCGGCGTGGGCACGACCAGTTTGGCGGTAAACCTGGGCTGTGCTCTGGCGTCTGACGAGCGCAACAGCGTGGTGTTGATCGACCTGGACCTCTGCCTGGGTGACGCCGACGTTTGTCTGGACACCATTCCCGACTACACACTGGTGGACGTGGCGCAAAATGCTTCTCGCATGGACTTCACCTTGCTCAAGCGGTCGTTGACCAAGCACTCCTCCGGCTTGTTCCTGCTCCCGCGCCCCGTGCAGCTCGACGATGTGAACCTCATCACGCCGGAAGACCTGCAGCGGGTGATCGGGCTGCTCAAGGCCACGTTCACTCATGTGCTGATTGATCTTTCCAAATCTTACGGCACACTCGACCGGGTGGCACTCTCGATGGCCGACCATGTGTTGTTGGTCACGCAGCTCGATCTTCCCTGCCTGCGCAATGTAGTGCGGCTGCTGATGTCGTTCAGCGAGATGAACGAGTTGGCCAAGAAGGTGAAGGTCGTGGTCAACCGCGTGGGACTGGATAGCGGCCAGATCAGTCTGAAAAAAGCCCAGGAAACGATCGGCCGGGACATTTTCTGGCAGTTGCCCAACGACTATCGCGTGATGGTCGAAGTTCGCAACAACGGCGTCCCGCTCTTGCAGCAGGCTCCGAAGGCGGCAATCACGCAATCGATCGGCCAATTGGCGCTAGCGCTCAATGGCGAAGAAGCGGCCGATGCGGCCACGGTCGAAACGAGCAAGACCGGCCTTGGCCGCTGGCTGAATCTCTGGCCAGCCAAGGCGGAAGCGAAGAAGTAATTCTGCCTTGTGAGCGGCACGGCGCTAGCCGCCGGTTCTTCGATTCGTGATCGGTGCCGCTTGAGCCGCTGGCGTAGCATGGGCTTCCAACCCGTGGCTTCAATCGCCTAAACCGCGCTATACCCCCCATCAATCAGCATCACCTGCCCACAAACGTAATCTGACGCGGGTGAAGCCAGATAGAAGACCAAGTCCGCAATTTCCGGCGGCGTGGCAAAACGCTTCAGCAGGATGCGGGCTTTCGCCGGAGCGGCCTTTTTCTCGTCTCCCCAAATTTTGTTGCCCCATCTCCGTAAACACGATCCCTGGGCGACTGCGTTCGTCTAAATGTTGTGCGGTCCCCATTCCGCCGCCGAAAAAAACGGAGCCGGAACCGGCCATACGATCGCCGGTCCCGCTCCGCTCCCACTGTTTCACTTCCCGAGCCTGTTACTTCGCCAGTAACGGCAGCAGATCGGTGTGATGGCCGATCATCTTCCAATCCCCGTTTTCTTTGCGGAAAAAGCTCGTGGCTCGGATATTCACCTTCTCCAACTGTCCGCTGGCGTTGAGATTCTCTCCCACCTCAAAGTTGTTGATCACGGCCAGATCGCCCGACACCGTAATCAGCATTTCCTCTGCACGCACCTGCCCCCCCAGCTTCAGCGCCGTCTGTTCTTCCCACAGCGCGCGAACTTCTTTCCAACCCAGGCAACGTCCTCCCATCGGACCCATGTAGGTAATGTCATCCTGATGGGACCACACATCGAGCATGGGTGCTCCGTCACCAACAAACATGGCATTGAGCGCCGCGTAGAACTTGCCCGCCGCGGCCCGAACTGCGTCCGCTTCGCTATTAGCGGCGAACGCTGGTTGGGCCACGAACAGGGACAGCGACAACACGAGACTTGCCAAAAATACGGTTTGCTTCTTCATCTCTCCAAGCTCCTTGAAGGTTTGAGCGAAAATGCATATCTGACACGCCAGCCGCCGGGGCCAAACCCTAGTGGCGCGCGGAAATCCAGCGACCTAGAAAACATACGTTACAAACGGAACCCAGAGCGTGGGAAACCAACGCGATTCCTTCCCACTGCACGTCGATTGAAAAAACGATGGCTGCGAAGGCACCCTACTAGGCGTTGGGCTTCGTTTCGATTCCAACCGATTGGAATAACACGCCACCTGGAGCAAACCTCCCCTCCCCTCCCGGCCCCTCCCTTCCAGGGAGGGTCCGGGGGAGGGTCTTCGTTCGGCTGGCACGGCTCTCTGAAATAGAACAATCGTAGAGCACGGAATCGCACGTAGATGTTTAAGGAATTTCGTACGCCACCCTGCTCGCCTTGGATGAACCGGCGGCTAGCGCCGTTCCGCTCACAAATTAGCTCCGCAGCGCGCCGCATTCTGTTAGAATCGGCGTATCGACATACAAGCCACACCGTCCTTTTTCAGTTCACCTTCCGCGAATCAAGCCCAGGCATCCCATGCAAGCAAACCTCTCCAAGCTCGCCCACTCTGCATTGATCCTGTTGACCGTCGTGCTGGTACTCCCCGGAACATCGCGCGGCGCGGAGGAGACCGGCAGTGCCCCAGCAGCCCCCGTCGCCAAGCCCAAAATCAAACTCATCTACGACGGCGATATCGGGCCGGATCCTTGCGACTTCACCACCCTCTCCATGCTCCATGAATACCACCGCCACGGTCTGATCGACCTGCTGGGTGTGGCCGGCGAAGCGCCCGATCCTTACCTGGCTTCGACCTTCAGCATCTACAACCAGGTCTACAAGAACGATGTGCCGATTGGCGCCTACAATCCGAAAACGTGGGGCAAGGTCTTCAGCGACGACGTGGTGCAGCGCTATCAAAAGGCCGCTCGCGACGGTTGCCACGCGGAGCAGAACAAAACCATCTTTGAAAAGTTCGGCAACGCGGCCACGCAAACAGCCGACCAAGTTGTCGAGCCCGTGGAACTTTACCGCAAGTTGCTCTCCACCTCGGAGGACAACAGCGTGATCATCTACGCGGCCGGGCAGCTCTTTAATTTTCCGGCGTTACTCAACTCCCCCGCGGACAAGATCTCGCCGCTGACCGGCAAGCAGCTTGTCGCGGCCAAAGTCAAAGAAGTGATCTTCATGGGTGGCTGTTTTCCCGATTCCAAAGGCAACCCCTTCAAGGGAACCGACGGCGCCGAATGGAATTGGTGGGCCTTTGCCAACCGCAACACCACTAAGACCACTATGGAAACGCTGGCCAGCCTGGGAAAGCCGCTGACCTACATCGGTTGGGAGCAGGGCGTCAAGGTTCCCATCGGCAAGGAGATGGTCAAAAAGCTTGGCCGCAAGCATCCTTCCACGGAATCGTACTTTCTGATGCGCCATGTGAAGCCCGACGCCACCGAATTGCCGGCCGACAACCCGGCTTTCGACGACCTCGGCTTGTTCTACGCCGTGGAAGGAGGAGTGGGAAAGTACTTCAACAAGGTCCGCGGTCGGGTGCAAGTGGATGAAAAAGGAGGCAACACCTGGGTGGCGGACGAGAAAGGCAAGGAAGACTATATCACAATCATCCCGGGCAAGGAGCCTGAATTGCGCAAGATTCTCGCCGACCGGATCACAGGGGACTATTAGCAGCGGAAGGCGGAAGAAGTGGGCTCTCTGTTGGAAGGTGCCTGGGTAGCAGGTGCCGCCTCAAATCCACGGCTCGGACTGAATCGCTATTCCGCATTCCGCATGAACCGCTCGACCCAGGTCACGCCCGGCAGGCGAGCCCTACTTTTCCGCACAATCGAACCTCAGACAAACTGTAGGGATCGTCTCCGCAGAGAAAACTGCGTCAACCATCGGTGATGTCTTCAAAGCTGTGTGTCCCCGTGCTCCCGCCCGTGCTCCCGCGTCCCCGTGTTCCCGCTCAGGCGTGGCGTTCGGGCCAATGGTGTTGCTGGTACGGCCGGCGCTAGACGCCCGCGACTACTCCACCGTCCTGCGCGTCCCACCCATACCCCAGGAAATGGAAGTTGTCCGCCTGCTGGACGATAGGCAGGAAGGGGACGACATCCCGGCCTGCCTGTTGTGTGGCAACCGGCTCCGCCTGCACAATGGGTTCCGCCGGGCCTATGGACTGCCCATCGCCCAGGACTAGGAGACTGGAAAAAACACTGCCAACGGAGCCAGCCGCCTGTTATGCTATAGCGAAACGCCGCCGCGGGAACGGCTCGGCCGCGCCTGCGGATTTTCTCGGACCACTGCCGCGAGATGAAATGTTGCGCCGCTGAGGAACAAGCTGCCGCGATGCAAGTCGTTCCTCCCTGGACTCATGCACAGGAGACAAGACCATGGATCTGTCCATCAGCGAACTGAAACA
>JAIOPX010000311.1 GCA_021413705.1 Planctomycetota bacterium
CGCCGGTGGGAGTACCACCGCGGGAGTCAAACTGCTGGCCCCCACAATGGCCACACGTTGGCCGTTCGATTCGGACCTCGATGATCGGGGCCGTGGTCCAGTCAATGCGGGGCTGGTTGGTGGGCTTGTCCATGCTCATCCCTCCAGCGGTCCAAGGTATCGGTACTCTGATGCGCGGTGATTTTTGATCATGCCTTTGGTGACCAGCTCCAGGATCCCCTCTTTGCATAGCCCTCCCAGCCAGCGCCATGCTGTTCGGTGATCATCAACGCCGATCAGTTCGGCCGCGGTGTAGCAACTCAGGAAGAATGTACCGCTCTTCGATTCGCGCTGTAGTTGGCGGCAGATGGCCACGAGCAGGCGCAGTTCCGGGCGGGAGTAGTGCTTGGCCTCCTCGGGCACGCCTGCTGCGATGGCGCGCCCGACTATCTCGTCAATCAGGCTCTCGCCTTTAGCCTTCCTGACGCGATCCCAGGCGTCCAGGAAGTCAAACCAACTATCCTCGAAGGGCTTCGTGCTGATGGCTGGGAGGGCCAGTTCGTGCCACCGCTGGACGATGGCGCGGTGACTGACGGCGGGTGCAGCGGCGAGTGACGGGACGGCTTTCAGTTCCCGCGCGAGCTCAAATATCTTTCGATGTCGTTGTCCAGCGGCGGATGGCAGCGACCGACGTACCAAAGCCTCGATATCCGGATAGGATACAGAGGACTCAGAGGATACAGGGAGGTTAGTGTTACCTAATAACCTCCTGAATCCTCCTGTATCTACTGTATCCTCTGTATCCGTTCCGCCCGTTAGGGCCCCTGCTGCTGCTATCGCAGCCATTTTTGGTCGAGCTGTTTCCAACAAAGTCGCGCGCGAACTGGACAAAAGTCGCCGAACCACCGATTCTGGCAACGGCGCCGGATCGCAGTCCTCCAGCGGGACTAGCCAGGTTCTTGTGAAACCGTCGGTCGTGCTTGGCGGCAGAAGTGTCTGCGCCCCCAGGCCGTTCGCTCCAATGAAAATCTCAAGGCCGTTGTAATCCATCTTTGCCTTGCCGATCTGCTCCAGGGCGGCGTCCCATGCGAATAGACGATGCGGTCCACGGGCGGAGCGGAATGTTGCGGTGACCGGGCAGTTGCCCTCGAACAATTCGAGCAACGATGCTTCCGCCTGTTTGTTGTCGCACTCCATGTCGATCAGGCCGGCCCGCGGTCCCCACACAGAGCCGACGTTCAATTGCGGCCGATGGCGAAAGGCTTGTATTATTTCTTTGGGGGTCCAGGTCTTATTTTGCCACCCCTTGCTGATGGGCTCTTTGCCATCGCAGAGCGTGATCGGGAATCCGCGCTCGCGGTAATCCAGTGCGGCGTCTCGCCTGACAGTCGCTGTCGCCGTGGCGGTGCTCATTCGGCACCCCCCAGGTCCAAGCCCTGTAGCGCACCCTTGACCTGTTCGCGCACTCCCTCCAGGAATGCGGCGTCCCTTTCCTCTTCAAACACTTCGGAATTGAAAGCCTCGATGTCGAGAACGGAATCGATCGCTTCCTCGACGATGGCTTGCAACTGCTCAGCCTTTAGTGCCTCGACCTCATAGGCGCGGTCGCCGTGCTTGCTGACAAAATCTTTGTAGCGGCTGGAAGATTTCTTGGCCTTCAATTCTGAGGGAGGCTTGTATTTCTCGACTTGTTCGGCCGTGAGCGCGACCTTAATGGGATGAATGTCCGAGATGTCGAAGTCGTCGCGCATCGAGCGGGAAAAACTCTCGGCAATCGATTCCCCTTCCGGGTCGAAGTCACTCACGATCAACAGGACTAGCTTGTCCTTGCCGCTGGTGTGATAGCGCTCCGCCATCGCGTAGCGTGGTGGAACAGAACAGAAACCGCGTCCGCTGGTCATCGGAATGCAAAACTTCTTGGCCACTGGGCGCAGGATCGGCGCCACGGTGTTCTTCTCGACAAGCAACTCATAGTGGTTGGTCTGGGACTGCTGAAGATCGCGCTCGTAGCCCTTCAGGAACCAATGCAACTCCGTGCCGATGAAAGCGCCGGTTGTGGCGTGGGTGTTGTATGTGGTGACCGGTCTGGTTTCATCGTCGATGGATTCCATCGCGATGTCGCCCGTGATGCGCGCCCGTGTCGCCACGTCGTCTAAGTCTTTGTAACTTTTCAGCGTGTTGGCGTACCTGGAATCGGGCTTGCTCGCGTGCCTAAGAGGCGGATCGTTGAGAAGTTGATAGTGGATCTGGCGAACGCTCAGCGGCCAAAACTTTTTCATTGCAAGCAGAATTGCAATGATGGCGGCAAGGAGCGGCTGCTTGGCTGGGCTGATTATTGGTCGCCGTCGCCAGCGGCCCATCAGGAGCGGGGCAACCTCCACGGCTGCACGCTCTTCCCGGTAACTCAGCAGCCTGCCGCGGGCCTCCTTTGGATCGATGTCCAAGACCTCTTCGCGGAGACGCTCGTCCCGCGTCTTTTCGCGCTGGAGATTGAAGCGCCGCAGCAACCGAAGAAACTGCTCGGGCTCCTCGGCTCGGCTGATGTCCTTGATCCGCACGGGGATCGTTTTCAGCTTGGCAACCTTGGCGGCGACGTGCCGACGATGGCCGCTGAGAATGTACCCATCGCGCGTGATAACCGGCGGTTCCAGAAAACCGTCGTGTATCAGACTGTTGGCCAGGTCGATGGTGGCCGGGTCGTCCTCGCGAATCTCCTGATACAGGAGTTTATTTTCGGGGGCGGGCTTGGCGTAATCGACAGCAACGTGCTGAATCCGGACTTGTCCGGTTTCGGGTTTCTGCTGTCCGCTTGCTTGACGTTTCGGGGCCTTCGTGGCCATAATTGGATCTCCGTATTCGTATTGCGAAAACAGCCCTAGCTTTGGTCGGCGGGGCTGTTTTCGTAGGTGCGTTAGATACCCGCCTTGGCCAATTCACGCTCTGCGGCGTCGATGGCTTTTGCACGTTGGCGGGAAGTGGGGGCTGGGGCTGGGGCAGATTCGCCGTTGGCGGCTGCTGTCAGGCGATTGAAGAAACGGGCCAGCGCATCCGCGCTGCTCATCTGGATGCCGCCGATCTGGACGACTTCCAACTTGATGCCCTTGCAGCCCCGATTGGCCCATCTCCAGACGGTGGCCACGTTGATCCCTTTGCCGCCTTGGCGGTTCGGAACCTGCCTTGCGATTTTCGAGAGAGGGAGCGGTTGCTCAGAAACGATATCGACCATTGCGATTCCTCCAAGTGTGTTGCGTAACTCGCACGACACTTGGATTTTTGCAATGGTCGATTGGCTTATCAAAAGCCAAAATGTGGCTTAGCTAAGCCAAAGCTTTTCCCGCGAAATATAACATCCCTTGCCGGTTCCGCGGTCGATCAGCGCATTGACCGCCGGCGGGAGTCTGTCTAAATCTCGGCTACGTAACCCATGGCTGGCCAGCGTTACAAGATGCCCATCGGCTTCAACGAGTGCTTGAACGAATGGAGCAACCTCAACGGAAATTGGGTGCGGTACGCCATCTATTACAGCGCACGGAGCTGTGGGGTTAGTGCGGACTTCTACCCGGCGGCGCGGGGCTGCCTCTTCAATCGCTTCCGCTGTTGTGCTGTAAGGATCCGTCGTTGTGATTTCCCACCGCGCGTGAGATACGCAGCCATTTTTCTCCCTGAACGTCACTTTTGTTAAGTATTTTTCATTGTCTTCGGGGATTGCGGCATCGTTGAGGAAAAAACCGAAGTTGTAGCCCGTTCTGTCTGTGGTCCAGCGTTCATCGGACGATCGCAACTCATCAAAGACCACCTCATCGATGGGAAGATTGGCGTTATATACTTCGCTGCGAGTGCTCTTCGCAATGGACTGCACTTGAATTGATAACAAGTCGGCTCTGCGCAACAGTTGCTTTAGCGAACCAAGCTCCCTCGTCATTAGATAAGGGGTTTCGCCGGCAGGTACGGTAACTTTGTAAATAACTGGCTCGGTCATCTTGCATCATCCTTTCAGCCAGGCCGGCCAGCCGTCGCCGTGGGGATGATGCGTCCACGATCGACGGCCAGCCTATGCGGTAGCTAGCCGCAAGCCCAGCAACGAGTAAGTGTATCAGGTCAACCGATTTTCGCCATAACTTCCGCCGCCTTATCGAAGTCTCTCTCCGCATAAATCTGCGTCACGTCCGCCTTGCTGTGGCCGAGCGTTACTTGCGCAGCCTCCAGGCCGTAGAGTCTCCTGATCTCTGTTGCCGCTGAGTGCCGTAGTTGACTCGGACACCAGGTGTATTCCCTTCGCCATTTCCGGGCCGCCTTATCGCGGGCCTGCCTGCCTTCATTCGTTTCATTCTTCGACTTCTTGCGAAGTTCCACGGGCATCTCAAACGCCAGTTCGCAAGCGCGGCAGACCGCGCGGTTGTAGCTGTCCTTCGTGTAGTGGCTTCCGGCTCCGCGCTTGGGGTTTCGCTTCCGGTTGCTGCCGGGCTTGTTACCGCACGACATGGGCGTCTGTCGCGCTTCGTGGCGGTCTGCTCTCCGCGTCCGTTCGCTGTCGCACGGGCAAAAGCAGAACTCATCCTCGTGGCGCAACAGGTAGGGGCTCAGAATCGCTTGCGCCTTCGGGCCAATGAAAATGACCCGCTGCCGGTTGTGGTGCTCGGTCTTGTGCTCCTGCGGCACGTAGCGCCAAACCGGGCCGTTACGATCCACGTCTGCCGGCCGGATGGTGCAGACCTCGGTGGGGCGGGCGCCGGTCAACCTTTGGAACCGAACCATATCGGCCACGACGGTGGGCAGGTGGGGGAGCGTGGCATCGACCACGGAGGCGGCAACGGGCAGAACGCCTTCCGTTTCACGAGCGGTGGTTCGGCCCCTTTGGAGAGCCCCTACGCAAGCCAGGGCTTGATAGACGCTGGGCTGTACCAGCTCCTCCGCCACGGCCCACTTGAAGACCTGCTTGATCCTGCCCACGGAGCGGTTGACATAGTTCCTGCTCCGCCCCTGGGCGACGAACTGATCGCGGAATGCCTTCAGGGCCAACGGGCCGAACGCTGCGGCGGGGGTATGGCCGTAGGTTTCCCGTAGCGGCTTCAGGAGTTGGCGGAAGCTTTGGAGCGAACTGGTGGGCTTGCCGTTGCGTCGGTAGTGCTGCTTCGCGTGGATCCACCACTTGGCCAGCATCTCCACGATGGTGATGTTGTCGGCCTCCTGGGGCATCTCACAGCCGTTGGCGATCCATTCGCCCACGAGGCGGTTATATTCCGCTCGGCTGTGCTTGGAGTTGTAGCGGCCAAGATACAAGTCCCTGCCGCTGAGAGTGACCACGGCCTGCCCAGTGGCCTTGTGGCGACGATATGAGGGGACGCGGGAAACTTTCGCTTCTGCTGACATAGTGCGAACCTCCAAGGAACCGAATCCGGTAGACTACCGGATTTTCGGGACTCTTACGGGCCGCACTGCTGACCGTCAGCAGGTAACTTAAACGCTTGTTTCAGCCTACTTTACGCTTCAATGGGTGTATCAGGATTCGAACCTGAGACCTCAGCCTTATCAGGGCTGCGCTCTAACCAACTGAGCTATACACCCGGCATTCGAGAGGGCAATCACCTACCTGGCTCCTGCGCGCCCTGCCGAATAACGCATTGTAGAACCATGTTCGGGCCTGTCAAACCGGGCAATTGCCAGCAAAATCGACGTAGCCTCACGAGGTGAATAATCGTTAAATTATGGACCGCCAGGAGGATGGCCTGCTGGCAAACCGCGATCAATCGCACCCCAGGATGCCCGACACAAACTCTCATCGGCACCGCCTGCTGAGAAATAGAAAGGGATGGAACCCATGAAAAATCGACTGAATGCCGCCCCATGCGGCAGGATCTTGCTGATCCTGAGTTTGACGCTCTGCAACTTCGCGATAGCCCAAGCAGCTTCAGCCGCCGGGCCGAATGTGGCTACCGCTTTGGGGCTGATCCCCAAGCAGCGCGATGACGTGGAGTACGACCAGCCCACTGCCTCCGACGCCGCACGCTGCACGATTGCTCCGGAAAAAATCGACGGCAAGACTGGCTGGACGGTGCGCGACTCCAATAGCCGCACCCTGCGCCGGTTTGTGGACACCAACAACGATAATGTGGTCGATCTGTGGTGTTATTACCGTGGTGGCATTGAGGTCTATCGCGATATCGACAGCAATTTCAACGGCAAGCCCGATCAATATCGCTGGCTCAACACGGCCGGCAGCCGCTGGGGTATGGATCGCGACGAAAACGGCACAATCGATGCCTGGAAAGTGATTTCCGCCCAGGAAGCCAGTGCGGAATGCGTTGCAGCCATGGCAAAACGGGACGAACAGCGGTTCCGCGTGTTACTGCTGACGGCCGACGAGCTTCGCGACTTGGGTGTCGGCGAAGCTATGAACAAGACACTCAACAACAAAATCGACTCGGCCCCAGGCAAGTTTCGCCAGGCTATGAACCGCAAGTCGGCCATCACGCCTCAAAGTGAATGGGTCCACTTTTCCGCGGCTCAGCCCGGATTGGTCCCTGCCGGCAATGAAGGTTCGACCAAAGACCTCATGGTCTACGAAAACGTAGCCGCCATGGTGGAGACCGGCGGCAAACAATCGCTGCTGAATGTGGGCACCATGGTGGCCGTCGGCGATACCTGGAAGCTGGTCGATGCCCCGGGCACCGAGGCAGATGGCGTTGCCGGCGAGGTTGCCGGCGCGGGGCTATTCTTCCAGGTTGCATTAAGAAATACACCGGCCGGAGGTGCGACCAACGCGAATGACTCGGTCAGTGAAGAAGTGCAGAAGCTGCTGGCCACGCTCGAAGGAATTGAGAAGAGCACGGCGACCGCCACGGAAGCTCAAAAACCGAAACTGAACGAAGAACGTTCCGACGCGCTCGAAAAATTGATGGACATTGCCAAGGATTCGACCCAACGCGACGCTTGGGGCCACCAATTGGCCGACACCATCAGCGCGGCGATCCAATCGGGAACGTATCCCGAGGGGCTCAAGCGGATCGAGGCTCTGGCAGAAAAAGTGGCTGCGGACAAGAAGAATCCTGAGCTGGCTGCCTACGTAAAGTACCGAGCCCTGATGGCTTCATACACGTTGGCAATGCAGGAAAAAGGTGCGGAATTCGGCACGGTACAGGCCAACTGGCTCAAGTCGCTGGAGAAGTTCGTTACCGACTATCCAGATAGCCCCGATACCTCGGATGCGATGCTGCAGCTGGCCATCGCTCAGGAGTTTGCAGGCGAGGATGCCAAGGCTCGTGATTGGTACGACAAAATCCTCCAGAAATTCTCGCAGTCGCCAGCCGCCAAGAAGGCAACCGGCGCACGTCGCCGGCTTGATTCCGTCGGTCAGGTATTGACCTTCAAGGGACCAGACCTGGCGGGTCGCACAGTCGATCTGACGCGCTATCGCGGTCGTGTCGTGCTGATTCAATACTGGGCCACATGGTGTGAGCCCTGCAAGGCAGACATGACGACCCTCAAGGGTCTCGTCGGCGTCTACGGTCAGCAAGGCTTCTCGGTCATCGGGATCAATCTCGATCAAGACCGCCAGACCGCGGCCGATTTCCTCAAGAAGGAATCGCTCCCCTGGGCAAACATCTACGAGCCAGGCGGACTCGAAAGCCGCTTGTCCACCGAGCTGGGGGTGCTGACGCTCCCCACTATGCTGCTGCTCGATCAGCAGGGGAAGGTGGTCAATCGCAACATCCACGCCACCCAAGTGGAATCGGAGTTGAAGAACCGGCTGAAACCAGCGGCGCCGGCCAAGTAGGATAGTATCCATTACGCTCCGCGTGATGACGCCCTCACGCGGAGCGTTGAGGAGCACTATGGTCAGCGTCTACGACATCAAGCCAAAGTTCCAGGCGCTGTTGCGGCCCATTTCCAACGGACTGGCACGGGCCGGCGTCACAGCCAACCAGGTGACGTTGGCCGCCCTGGCTCTGTCGCTGGCGGTTGGCGCGGTGATTTTTGAGTATCGCGAACATCCCCGCATATTGCTCCTTCTCCCGGTGGTGATGTTCGTTCGCATGGCGCTCAATGCCATCGACGGCATGTTGGCCCGCGAACACCACATGGCATCGCGGCTTGGGGCCGTGCTCAATGAATTGAGCGACGTGATCTCCGACGCTGCCTTGTATCTGCCGCTGGCGGTTGTACCTGGCTTCAATCCCTATCTTATGGTGCTGATTGTGCTCCTGGCCGTAATTAGCGAGATGGCTGGCGTGGTGGCGATTCAGATCGGGGCCAAGCGACGCTATGATGGTCCGATGGGCAAAAGCGACCGGGCATTTGTGCTGGGAACCGTCGGTTTTGCCATTGGAATCGGCACCCCAACCGGCCGCTGGCTCGATATCGTGCTGGCCATCATCGTCGCCCTGTTGGTGCTGACGATCATCCACCGCTCCTATCTCGCGTTGCGAGAAACGACACCATGATCTGGAGCCAGCTTGAGCCTGCGGTGCGTTGGACTCTGGGCGCCATCTTCGGCGTCCTCATCGTGGCCACCATCATCGTCTGGGTATTGGGCCGAAGATTTCCCCAACGAAACGGGACCGAACTGCGACAGCGGGTCAACACCTGGTGGATCATCGCGACCATCTTCACAGCCGCGATTGTGGTCAATCGCACGCTATCGATCGTGTTTTTTGCGATCGTCAGCTTTTTGGCCCTCAAAGAATATCTCTCCCTGATCCCCATCCGGCAGGCCGATCGCCGAGTGTTGTTTTGGGCCTACCTGACCATTCCACTGCAATACTGCTGGGTGTACACGGAATGGTACGGAATTTTTATCATCTTCATCCCGGTTTTTGCGTTCTTGCTGCTGCCTCTGAGAATGATCGCGATCGGCGAGACCGAGGGCTATATCCGCGCCAACGGCACGCTCCATTGGGGCATGATGCTGATGGTGTTCTGTCTTAGCCATGCCGCATTTTTGCTGGTGCTGAAACTCAAAGACGATCCTACTCGGCTGCCCGGCCCCGGCATGGTTCTTTTTCTGGTCGTCTTCACGCAGCTCAACGACGTGTTGCAATATATTTGGGGCAAGTCATTGGGGCGGCGCAAAATTGTCCCCTCCGTAAGTCCGGGTAAGACCTGGGGCGGATTCCTCGGCGGTCTGGGAAGCACGACGGCACTGGCTGCATTGGCCGGCCCCTACCTGACACCCATGAACCATTGGCAATCACTCGTGGGAGGGGCCATCATCGCCGCAGGGGGCTTTGTGGGCGACGTCAACATTTCGGCACTCAAACGGGATCTGAAGATCAAAGACAGCGGCACGCTGTTGCCGGGTCATGGCGGCATCCTCGACCGAATCGACAGCCTGATTTACACAGCGCCCCTCTTCTTCCACTACATCTACTACCTGTTTCAGTTTCAGACGTTTGGCTACAGCCCCGGGCGAGTCTCGTAATCGAGATGAGATTAGGAACGAAACGGAAACTCTGGTCCCAAACGCCTCATTTCCAGGAGTGTTAACGTCGCTGGCTGGCCTCAGCGGCGGAGTGGCACTATGATGAAGCGAGCAATGGCCATTGCATTTTCAGGGCTTAACTCCCTCGTCCGAAGGCGTCCGCCATGATCCATCCTTTCGCGGGCATTCTCCCTGCCAACTCGAAAAACTCGAGCACCGAAAATCAGGCTCCGCCTCCCACTCAAGACTCCGAGCAAGAATCCACATGCTCGGGTTGGTCACGCAGGGCAGTGCTGGGCTGGCTCAGTTCGGCCGCGGTGGCTCCTTGGTTTATCGGACATACCCTCAGCGCAGCGGATAAAGAGGGTGAAAAGAAAGAAGCCGCAGCGCACTCACTGCACTACGTCATTCCCAAGAACGGTAAGAAAATCTCTCCCGCGACATTGAAGAAACTTGATATTAGCGGAGGCCCTGCTCAGGGTTGGCCAGGCCGGCAGCAACTTGCCAAAACGCCTGGCTATTGGGCCTGGATTGATGACGATGCCGCTGAGAAGATTCGCCAAGAGGAAGGCATTGAGTCGGTGGAAAAGTTTTCTACCTTAGACATACAGGAATCGGGGGCTCAGGGCCAATTCGGTGGGCAGCGATTGATGGTGCAATTGGCTCCCAACGGTTGGGGAACGAAGCCAAAGAAGGGAAGTTTCATCTCAACCAACGACTTGGCCAGGCAGTGGACCAAGGATGTGGCCGATCCCAAGGTGATGTTCCGACCTGCCGGTTTGGCTTCGATTATGGTTATGTCCAACGGCCCCATGCCGGAAGCGGCTTTGAGCAAGATCAAGGACTCACCTCAGGTCGTCGCGATACAGTGGGCCGGCGCCGCAGCCCAAGCCACCACCCGCGCCCTGACTGAAGAGGGCAATCAGCCGACTCAGGCTCAGCAAGAACAAGGAGGCGGCGCAATCACAACTCATGAACTCCATGAGGAGGGTGGCCAAGCGACAACCCGGGCTGTCGGCGAAGAAGGTGGACGCGGCCCCAACCAGGTAACGACCCAGGTACTTGGCGAAGAAGGCGGCCGCTAGCATTGCTATGACTCCCGCAGCTCAGTTTGTAGATTCTGCCATGGCCCTGGAAAAATAGGGTAACTTTGCGGCCTGTCGATTACGAATTGCGTTGCCGTGATAGCATGCCGTAACTCCAATCACAGCTTGGCATTTCTCACTTTCGGCGATGGCAATCTCGCCTCAAGGGCATTCTTGGCACGCCAATCGCTAATAGCTCTACCGAATCGCACGGCACGGGATCTTACCCTGACCGCGATGCTTGCTTCCCCTCACGGAATGGAATCCTACGAGGAGTTTTGTGTCCGCATGATCTATCCAGAACCGAATTGGCTTTTTCCCGTTGTCGCGGCGGTACAGATCCTGGGCTTGGCCTCAGCGTGGCTAGCGCGCGCCAGCCAAAATTCAAGGCGACATCATGGCGTCTGCCAGATGGTGTTTTTGTTTGCTATGGCGGCCGTGGCTGCCACCGCTATCGCCAGCAGCCGCTTTCCATCGGCCGTGTGGCTCCTCTCCAGCATTACGTTGCCCGTGATGATCGTCTGGACGACGTGTGACTTCCGTCGTCACGAGCGCCCTGTCACTGCTGGAAACTGGCGCACCTAGGACGTCCTTTCGAACGCGGGTTCCCTACCTTGGAGTAAGCCTTTCGGCTGCTTCCTTCGGGAAAACAGGCTGAAGCCTGGACTCCAACCACGCGCCTTGCTGGCATCGCTTTCGCTGTCGCTATCTTGAGCGCGACCGGCAAATTCCAAAAAAGACTCCCCTTCGGCACAACCGGCAACCGAAACCTATTGTCAGCGAGACAGCACTTAATGCCGTGGTTGCGCGGGGGGATCCGCAAACCAGGGTTGGCGCCACATGAGTTGCGCGCCC
>JAIOPX010000135.1 GCA_021413705.1 Planctomycetota bacterium
CGAGTCTCCAGGCGAGGAGCCGATATTCGTCGGGGGCCATGGCCAGGGCTTGGCCGCTGCCTGTGGATCCCGCGGACGTGGCGAACGTTTTGGCCGTTCCGATGTGTGCCGGCAACATCAGCGGCCAGACCACCCAGAGCAGCAGCACCAGCACGAGCGAGACGGCCACAATGGTGCCGATGCCGCCGATGGTGATCGTGGCCGAGGCGAGCCGATCGATGGCGCGTGTCTGCCAGCGAACCCTCTTATTGCGGCGTTGCGGGCCAGAGGCCAGATGGGCAGACATAGAGTGCGGGTTTCAGTTAGCTATGGTCAGTTTTCAATGCGCAGTTTCAATGTCCAGTTTCAATGCCCAGCAGTTTGAGCTGGCGCTCGGCCATGGGGGCGCTGATGGGAAAATAGCCGTCCTTGACCACGTCGGCCTGACCTTGCTGGCTGAGCACATAGCGGACGAACTCTCGGCGGAGCGGGTCGAGCTTAGTTCCGGGCTTGTGGTTGACCATCAGCAGCAAACTTCGCGAGAGAGGATATTCATCGCTGTAGGCATGTTCGATCGTCGGCGGGATGGGCGTGTCGCCGGCTTCGGCCGCCAGGGGGACCGCGCGGACGTCTGCCGTTTTATAGCCGATGCCGCTGTAGCCGATGCCTCGTTTGTCGCTGGCCACAGCTTGAACCAAGCCGGAGCTACCCGGCTGCTGGATCACAAGAAGCCATAGGTGCCGGAGGCGGCGTTGCGGCCGTAGAGCCGGATCGGCGCGTGGGCCCATTGGCTCTTCAGTCCTACCTGGCCCCAGGTGCGAATATCTCGCGACAGTCCTTGCTTGCGATTGCTGGAGAAAATGGCGTCCACTTGGGCCAGAGTGAGCGCTGGGAGCGGATTGTCTTTGTTGACATAGACGGCCAGCATGTCGATGCTGGTTGCCAATGGGATGGGCGGATAGCCGAAGCGGGCTTCGAAGTGGTCGATTTCGTCCGGCTTCGGCGGTCGGCTCATGGGACCAAAAGCGGCGGCGCCGGCGGTCAGCGCGGGCATGGCCGCGGCGGAACCTTTGTCTTCGATTTCGGTTCGCACGTTGGGATGAAAGCGGCGGAAACCCTCGGTCCAGAGGGTCATCATATTGTTCATCGTGTCGGAGCCGACCGACTTGATGGTGCCAGAGACGCCAGCTTCAGGCTTATACACCGGCAGCTTGGGGTCGATCTGCACCGGAGCCGCAGCCTGCGCCAGCGAGCCGACGGCGGCGAGCAGGATGGAGATACCCAGGATGCGAATGCCGCTCGCCATGTTGCCTGTTCCCCGCTGTTTCGACAACCCTGCCGTAGTAGACCGCGCCGATGTGAAGCCGGGATTCAGGAGTTGTGAAGAAATGGTGAAGATCGGCGAGTGGCGTATCTCCGCGTGGCGAGCCGCAGGCGTAAGCCCGCGGAGGAATTCACCGGATACAAGTACGCTCTGCGCCAACCGGAATGCTTGTGGTCATTCTCGCTAGTTGGCCCGCGCCGTTGAGTGGCGCGGGCGCGGCCCCGCGTTTTTCAGGACTTCCGAACCCCGCATGACTCGGCACTTGCATCGCGATCTGGAAACGCTCGAGCAGGAATTGCTGGAGATGGCGGCCCGCGTGGACGAAATGCTGGCGCTGGCCTGCCGGGCGTTGGCCGAGCGTCGGGGCGATCTGGCTGCCACGGCGATGCAAGCGGACAACGACGTCGATCAGCAGGAAGTGCATATCGAAGAGGAATGCCTGAAGATTCTGGCGTTGCACCAGCCGGTGGCCATCGACTTGCGGCGGGTCACGGCAGTGTTGAAGATCAATAACGACCTGGAGCGAATAGCCGACCTGGCGGTCAACGTGGCCGAACGGGCGGCGCGGCTGGCCACCCATCCCGATTTCACGACTCCGCCGACCATCAGCCGGATGGCGGAGTTGGCCGCCTCGATGGTCCGTGATTCCATCGACGCTTTTGTGCGGCTGGATGTGAGGCAAGCTCGCAACATTATTTCCCGCGATGCCGAAGTGGATGCGATGTATCACCGGCTGCTGGACGACATGTATGCGGTGATGATCCAGGACTCCCGGCAGATCAAAGCCGCGCTCCACTGCTATGGCATTGGCCGCGGCGTGGAACGAATCGCCGACCATGCCACGAACATCGCGGAAGACGTGGTCTATCTGGTCGAAGGGGAAATCGCCAGGCACAAGCCGATGCCTACCCAGCCGAAGTAGCCGCGAGTTGGCCTCCGAAGTGGACGTGGTATAGAATGGGGCAATCCCAAACCGGTTCTGTGGTGCAACAGGACAACTACCATGCCATCGCTCAAGGGCCATCTGCTGATCGCCGCTCCGCAATTGTTCGACCCTAATTTTCAGCGGACGGTGGTGTTGTTGATCGAGCATAACGAAGACGGCGCGTTCGGCGTCGTGCTCAATCGGCCTAGCGACACCACGGTGCAGGAGGTCTGGGAGCAGGTGGGGCAAGATCCCACCGACTCGCTGGAAACCATCAATGTCGGCGGACCGGTGCCCGGGCCGCTCTTGGCGCTCCATGATGCTGGGCCGCTTTCAGAGAGCGAAGTCATGCCGGGCATCCATCTTTCCACCCAGCGCGACGCGCTCGATCAATTGGTGCGGAGCCGGGCGGAGTTTCGGCTCTTCAGCGGCTACGCCGGCTGGGGAGGTGGGCAACTCGAAACGGAATTGACCCAGGGAGGCTGGATCACGCGGCAGGCCAATGGCGACTATATCTTCTATCGCCAGGACGACCTATGGGAGCGCGTGACGAAGGACATCACCGACGAAGTGCTCCGCCCGGTGCTCAAAGCCACCCACGTGCCGCGCGATCCTTCGTGCAACTGAGCCTCGCGGGCTGTTTTTCAGGGCTTGGCCTGAAGCAGGGAAGACGGCACTTGAAGGTTGCCGCGCCCGCCGGTAATCGTCACGGTTTGCGGCGCTGTATGATTGATCCGCACTTGGATCGGGCCGTCGGCGAGGCCATGGAGTCGCAATTCGACCGCGAAGGATTCTCGATTCGGCTCGAGGAGCGCACTGAGCGAATTGACGATCTCCAGTTGCAGCGAGCGCCCTTCCACTCGGAGCTGCTTGACGACGACTCCGTCCACGCCGACAGCCAGATTCCGTGAGGGGTCAACATAGACTCCCCCCAGTTGTCGCATCACATGCGCCGCGCCTGCCAGTCCGCCAACGCTGTTCCAGCTTGGCCCCGAGCTGAGTGGCCGTTGCGGAAAGCCTTCGTGGTCGATATTCTCCGGCCCGATGCCGAGAGGAAAATCGGTATGGGTATAGATGCCGTTGGCCTGATGACGCGGATGATTTGCCAGCGTGAGCGACGACCGAGCCGCCGCGATGCCCCGCTCTATCAAATCCTGCCTTCCGCTGAGCAGCCCGATCCGCACGAAGGGATCGGCAAAGCGGTGGGCTCGTTGGTCCAGCCATTCGGCGTCTCCGATTTGCGAAGAAATGCCACCGAAGGGATAAGCGGTCACTACATAGTGGGGCGCCCAGGCTGCTTGAAACAACGACCCAAAATCGGCGGTCGCCTCGGCCGCTTGGAGATATTGCTTGTCTTGTGTGGCCTCGTGGAGCGACAGGAAACCTTGCAAGGCCCAAGACATCGACATGTTGTTGCACGGCCACTGTCCGGTGCGAGTATCGAAGAACGTCTCCGGCTTGATGGCGCAGGAGTAGAATGCCTCGAAATCGGCCCAATGCTGTTGCGGCAAGATCTCGCTGAGCAGAAACCCGACGGCCTGCTGGGCGGCAGCGAGATACTTGGGCTCCTTGGTGGCCAGATAGAGTTCGCTGAGCACCCAGGCGTGCGCTCCGCTATCGGCGTTGAACTTCAGACTCGGCAGCGGTTTCAAATCGGCGCTGAACCAGCCGGGTACGCAGCCGTTGGCCGGCATGTTGGCCAGCAGGAAATCGCCATAGCGGCGGACATAAGGCAGGATGCGCGGGTCGTCCTCACATGTGCGGCGATATTGCATCAGGTAGCCGGCGGTTACGCTGGCGGCGGCGGTCTGGTAAACGCCGCCATGGTTCCACTCCCAGTAGGCCGCTGGAGCGGCAGGGTTGTAGCCTTGCAGGGGCGGACTCCACAAACTTCGCAGCCACCGCTGGCCACGTAAATCATAAACGGCCGGGAACAGACCCTGGTTTTGTGGGGCGGAGAGAGTCAGACTCACCATCCGCCGGGCTTTGTCCAGCAGATCCTTGTCACCCAGTTGCTGGCCCCAGTAGTACATACCCGTGGCATCGCAGACGTTGTTCCACCAGGCAAGATTGGCGATCATGTGGCGCCATTGCGGAGCGTGCAGCCGTAGGCCACCCACCGGCCGGCCCTCCAATTCCCACTGCTGCCAGCCGCGCAGCTCCGGGCGATTGGGATCATTGCGATGACGAAGATTTTGGCCAGCGACGTCGTAACCCTGGTAGGCGAAGTTGGCCGGGTAGCAAACTTTGGCATACTCGGCATAGGGCATGGCCTGCGGCCGGGGCTGGCGGAAATACTCGCGGCCATAACGCTGCCAGAGATGCTGCGACGCTTTTTGATAGCCGCGATGCTTGGGGGCTTCGGCGCTGAGCAACAAGTCCATGCCGATCCGCACTTTATTGCCGGACAGTTCGCGGACCATTGCCCCAGGTGCGCCGGAATGCTGAAACCATACATGCTGATGCACGACACTGTCCATCATGCCGTAAGCCAGGATGGGCCGCGCGTCTGCGCCCGGCTGCAAATCCAGGTCGAGCGCCGTGGGCATGGAGACTTTCGCGGGATCGACCGCCACGGGAAACGAATTGGAATCTGGATGCTGCCTCGCGCCTTTGGCGTATACGACGTGCCGATTGATGATGTCCAGATCAGGCACAAGGCCGACGAACAAATCGTCTTTCTGCACGCAAACCACCGGTGCAAAGAAGACCCTGTCGCCGATCACGCTGTCCGCGGTTGGCTTATAGGTAGGGGCATGGGTGCAGTCCGGCTTGCCGTCGATGGCTGCGACCAGCGGCAGCAACAGGTATTCCAGCTTCGGCGGCTGACCGGCCAGGGTGGCTTTGACCTCGATGTGCAGATAAGGATTGCCCCGCGTTACGACCACGGTCTGTTCGAGCTTGGTTTCTCCAGACTGGCCTCGGAGAATTACCTGAGCCGAGTCGCCCGCTTCTGCGACTTGAGCATCGCCTCGCACGATCTCACTCACCAGCAAGCGGTGGGCCGGATCGATCGATGTGTCGTACAGCGGCGCAGCGGAGCCACGCTTCTCGCCAACCTTCGGCCGATAACCTTCGGCCAGCAAGAGCCAGTCTTTGCCGCGGGCCGCCAGATACTCTTGCTTCACGCCGTCCTTGTCGGCCGTGAAACGGGCCTTCACCAGACCGTTGTCGATCTCGACGGTCCCCGCGGCGCGAGTCACGCTCACCCGTGGTGGCTCCGCTCCCACGGCGGTGTTTGCCAGGCACAAGCCCAAGACGATGCAGAGTTTGTTTATGAGAAACTTCATACCACTTGCATGCCTCCATCTGCCTTGAGTTCAATAGAGACCTATCAATCGCTCAGGACGCCATGCTAAGCCAATCTGCAGAACGGAACAATGCTCGCAAGGCCAGAGGCACGGCACTGGGAATACATGCTTTCCGCAGCGCAGATTTCATCAGCCAATTTCTCTCTATGCCCAAACTCGACAACAAGACGCGATCTCAGCATCCGCGGCAGCTCGATCGATCGTTCTTTTCCCAAAACGGCATCGCACTGGCCAACGCATTGCCGGGCACAATCATGGTCCGCCGCGTCGGCCGGAACCTGCGCCGCGCCCGGATTGTCGAAGTGGAAGCCTATCTCGGCCCCAAAGACTTGGCTTCGCACTCCTCGAAAGGTCGCACAGCACGAACCGAAGTTATGTTCGGACCGCCAGGCCATGCCTATGTCTATTTCGTCTACGGCAATCACGGGGGACGATATTCACTTCTTTCACGATGCCGAGTATCGAGTGCGGCTCATTAAGACCAAGCGGATCGGCGTCGATTATGCCGGACGCTGGAAAGATCGGCTGTTGCGGTTTGTGGATGCGGCGAATCCGGTGGCAAATAAATTGCGGCGGTGATCATCCCTGCTACTCAGCTGCTGGCCACTTCCAGACTGCAAATCCGACTATTCCGGTTGTAGCGGTTGTTTTGAATCATACGCTAGCAGGGGATATTCCAGCCGTTTCAGCTCCCATTGGTAGGGCTTCTGGCGACTGTGACGGTCGGGCGATCCGCCTGTGGTTCCGGTTGTCGGGGGGCTGCCGATTTTGCTCATCGTGTCGCCCAGGTGCAGACGATCCCAACTTGCGGATTAATGCCGTTGCAGCGGACCACGGACGGGTGGCAACGGACCCCAAGGATTGGGACAACCACGATGAGCATTCCCCCTTTGCGCCCCCTTTCCGCCCTTCGGCGGCTACTGCTGGGAATGGCGATCGCGCTGGTCTTGGTGCTGGCTGTGCGCGGATTGGGCCGCGGCCCCAACGCCACGCCGTCCGCTGCGCTCCCCGCCAGACTTCCGGTGGATGCGACGGTCGCACTGCTCGATGGCGACGAGGGACCAGGCGTGTCGCCAGCGGCCCATGTCGATGCCTCGGGCGGCCGATTGGAGTTTGCGCCCCCGCCGCTGGGCAGTTCGCACAACATTCCACCCAGCATAGAAGATCCTCAACCTGCCGAGCCGAGTGTTTCCTTGCTGGATAAGATGTCGGATCGTTTTGATCCGGCCGTCACGCTGCGATCGACACCACAGAACACCATAACACCTCGCGCGTCGGCGCCCCCCGTGGTTGTTCCACCCGTCGTTGCGTCTCCTGCCAGGGTAGATCCTGGACTGACGCAGCCGTCGCAGGCGGTCCGGCGGCTGCCGGTGCCCCAGCCTGAGCCACCGCAACCATTTGCGACGACCGCCATTGATTCCACGCGCCGTACACCGCAGGAAGAAATGGTGACTCGCAACGCGCCGCCGGTGACGCCTAGTCGGCCGGTGACTTCGCCAACGCCGATGCGCCCTCCCGTGGTGTCGGTGGCCCCTCCCACAGGGACACCAAGCGTTGCCGCAGCCAACGACCCGGCGGTTGCTCTCGCAACACGGCCCACTCAACCAAACCGCTATGCCAACTCGGATCGCTATGCCCATGTCGAGGCGCCGCTAGCATCACGTTCAGATGCGCCACCCAAGATGGCCACAGTGAATATCCGGCCGGTCGAAGAATCGACGAGCCGCCCGGAACGAGTTGCGGCCGCGCCGGCCAGACAGCCGCTCATGCCCACGATGGCCGCGCCCCGCCAGCCCACTCCGCGGCGCTCGTTGGAGTGGCAGCGTCAAATGACGCCAGTCGCGGCCCGGGCAGATGCCCAGATCCGCTCCGCATTCGAGACCTGCGGGCGTGGAGCATTGTTCGCCGGACGAAGCGAAATGATCCAAGCGCTGGGTTTGATCGCCCAAAACGCCGATGCGCTGGAGCGCGGTAGCGCCCATAGCGATGCGCTGGCGGCCGGGATGCGGGCGATGGCCGAAGCCGAATCGTTCGCCTTGCGCGGCAGTCGGCTGGAATCGGAACTGGACATGGCCACGTTGGTGGCTTCCCATCGCACGCCGGTTGTCCGCGAGGCATTGGCCGGGGCAGATCGCGGGCAAAAAATCACTCCGCTGGACGCGCAGAACCGCTACTATACCTACGCTCAGCAGCAGCTTGCCGAAGCCACGGCAGGATTGCCTGTCGGTGCGATCGCACTCTATGGCCTGGGAAAAATCCACAATACTCTGGCCACGGCGGATAGTGAAGCTCGGGTTGTGGAAGAGCCGCAGGCGATGACCATGTATCAAGCGGCCTTGATCGTCGATCCGGGCAATCCGTTGGCGGCCCACGAATTGGGTGTGATGCTGGCACGGTATCAGCGCTACGACGAGGCGCTGGCCATGTTGCAGCATAGCGCGACGATCGCTTCGCTGCCGGAAACGTGGCAGAACCTGTCGATAGTCCATGCGCAGCGTGGCGAGGCCGACATGGCCCGCCGTGCCCAGCAGGAGGCGGAAAACGCCCGAACCCGCTTGAGCAAAGGCAAGCCGGCATCCCACCCGGCCTTGGCGCGGGGCTCGGTGCGGTGGCTCAATGCGTCTGAGTTCGCGCAGTTGCGCCCTGGCGACTCCAATCTCCGTCCTGCCGGAGATGCCAAAACAAATCCGTCCGCCCCTGTGCCAACTCCCGAAACGTCGAAACCGAGCGGCGTGATGAGTTGGTTGCCCTGGACGACGAGACGCTAGTTCGAGTTACCTGATTTCGAGAGGGATCGACGGATGGCAAGCATCAAATTTTTCAGATTCACTCGACTCAGTCAGACTGTGGTTGTGGCGCTGGCCTTGTTGACTTGCGCGATGGGGCCGGACCGCGCGTCGGCCCAGGCCTTGGGGCCCGCGGCGCCGTATCCTATCTATGGCGTGAACTGCACCGGTAGCGAGGGTTGCGGCGAATGCGGGTGGGGAGCGATGGGGCCGATTCCGTGGCAATCGTATGCCCAGGGCGAATACGTCGGCCCGGCGCGCACAGCCCATGTGTCGGAGTATCGCCTCCGCGTCGACGACGAATTGGAGGCCATCTACCGCGTCACCCGCGAGCCGACGCGCCGGCCTTACGAACTCCAAGTGGGGGACGTCATCGGACTGCAATCGTTTGCGGACGAGAATCTCAACCGCGAGTTGATCGTGCTGCCCGACGGCACCGTGACGCTGCGGCTGCTGGGTCAGGTGCGGGCCGATGGGCAAACGGTTGAACAACTGCAAAACCACGTCGAAGATCTCTATAAGAAATTCTACAAAGTGCCGGCCATCACCGTCACTCCGCTGAAAGTCAACACGCGGCTCGAGGATCTGCGGGCCACGGTGGACAGCCGCTATGGATCCGGCGGCCAGGGCCGAAAGGCGCGCGTCGTCCCTGACGGCACGATCGCGCTTCCGGCGCTGCCGAAGATTCCCGCCCAGGGTTTGACGCTGTCCGAATTGAAAAAAGAAATCGACGAACGCTACGCTCGCAACTTCCCCGGCATGGAAGTGACGGCTCAGCTTGTGGTGCGGGCTCCGCGCTATGTCTATGTGCTGGGCGAAGTGCAAGGGCCGGGGCGGTATACGCTGGAGGCTCCGACCACGGTCATGCAGGCCATCGCCCTGGCGGGTAGCTGGCGCGTGGGGGCGAATCTCAACCAAGTGGTGGTCTTTCGTCGCGGCGATGACTGGCAGTTGATGGCCACGATGCTCGACGTCCGCGGCGCCCTGTATGGAAAGCGCCCTTGCCCGGCCGACGAAATCTGGTTGAGCGACAGCGATGTCATCGTGGTCCCCAAGTCGCCGATCCTGGTGGCGGACGACGCGATCGAATTGATCTTCACCCGAGGCATTTACGGTGTAATTCCTTTCAGCGTGACGTTCAGCAAGTTTAGCTCGCTCTAGCGTGCTATCACTCGGCCGCGAGATTTTCGCGTTGACAGGGCGGCGCAGGTGAAATTATAAGTCGCATCGCTGGTGCCCTCTCTTCTCGGAAATGAAAGCCAACCATGTCGCTTGCCGCCACGCCGGTACCCAAGGCTCGTCCCAAGTCATTGCTAGCAGTGCTGGTTCGGCGTCGGATCGCCTTGTCGATGATGATTTTTGGCGGTTTGATCACCAGCGCTTTCCTGCGCGGCGTTCGGCCGCACGATCTGCTGAACTTCCGCGATCCTTTTTCGATGGTCGGGCTCTTGCTGGTGGTGCTGGGTGTGGCCATGCGAAGTTGGGCCGCCGGTACGCTGACTAAATCGACGCAACTGACTACCACCGGCCCCTATCGCCTGGTCCGCAACCCGCTCTACCTGGGTTCGTTCTTGATGCTGATCGGCTTCTGCCTGGTGATTGGCGATGTGTGGATCCTGGCGGTCGGCCTCGTCCCGCTCACCGTGCTGTATTTTCTCAAAGTCCGCGCCGAAGAGCGATTCCTGAAAGGCAAGTTTGGAGCCGACTGGATCGCATTCGCCAGCCGCACGCCGCGGCTTGTTCCCCGCAGCATCCCGCGCGGAGACGGCTCGTGGCGATTTGCCCAGTGGCTGGACAATCGCGAGTATCAAGCCTCGCTGACGGCCGTAGCGGCACTCGTTGCGCTCCAGATTTGGAGCTTGGGACTGATTGGAAGATAGTGACGGGAGAGTCACCTCTTACGTCACTTTGCGTCGTGTGCTCTGCACCAAGCCATGATCTGCTCGACAGAGAGTTCGCCCGCTTTGGGGCGATCGCCGGAGGCCGGGGGTTTGGCGGCAGGCTTGGCGGCCTCAACAGGCGGAGTTGCAGGAACCTCTTCGGCAACTTCCTCTTCGACAGGCTCTTCGGCAACAGGATCCGCTTGAGCAGGGGCGGCTGGAGCGGCGGCGGCTCCTCCGCGTGCCATGGCCAGAATCTCAGCCACCGAGAGTTTGGAGCGATCGACTTTTGCACCCGCGGCGGGTGCGCTGGCAGGCGTCGAGGGTTTTGCTACCGGCGCAGCGGCTGCGGGGGCTTCACCTTTTTTGGTGCGCGCGGCTGCCAGGATTTCGGCGGTCGTCTTGGCGGCGTGGGCTGCGGCCGGCTTCGCTCCGGCGGCGCCTTGCATCCGCGCCATTTCAAGAGGTGAGAGCTTCTTTTCGCCCGTGGGCGCGGCTGCTGGCTTCGCGGCGGCTTCTCCCTTCGGAACTTCCTTGGCCGGTTTCTTCTCGGGTTTCTTTTCAGTCTTTTTTTCTTCGGCCGGTGGTGGAGGCGGGGCGTCCACCACTTTCAGAAAATCGAGATCGATGTCGTACCAACCGATGTTGGCAAATGTGTTGAACTCCACGAGCGCCCGGCCGCTCATGTTCACCGTCTTGATCTGACCCACCGCGCCTTTGAAACGGAGCAGCTCCGGCCGGCCCTCGTCCACGACGACGTACTTGTCCGTGTAGTCGTGCTTCAATTCTTCAATCCGCTCGAAGACCATGGCCGCGGCTAAGCTCCGCTCAAAGAAATTTGGGAGGCGAGAAACGAGCATTTTCCCCTAGAAAGGGCATTAAATCAAGCGGGGCTGATAGCCGGGGCATTTACCGCAGGGCTTCCAGCGGTTTGAGCCGCACGGCCGAAAGCAGGGCCGGAAACAGGCCGCCGATGAATCCCATGGCCAACGTCAACAACAGGCCCACGGCCAGGATCTGCCCGTCCACCGTCAGTCGCAGCACGACCGATTTGCCGCCGCCGGGGCCGCTGCTGACGATGCTCGTGGCCGTCACGCCGTCGCAGAGCATGCCCAGGCCCAGCCCCAGCAGTCCCCCGATGAGCCCGATCACAATCGACTCCAGCAGGAACGAGAGCAGAATCTGCCAGCGGCTAAAGCCGATGATCCGCAACACGCCGATGTCCTTGGTCCGCTGACTGATGGCGGCGAACATGGTGTTCATCACGCCGAAGATGCCGCCAATGGCAATGATGATCGCTAGAAAAATGCTGGCATACAAAAACTGTTTGCTGGTCTGCGACAGGCCGGAATAGTATTCCGATTCCGTCAGCGCCTGGAGAGATGCCTTCTTGTAATCGTCGTTGAAATACTTCTTCAACTTGGCCGCTTCTTCTGGGCCAGGCGTCTTCAACACCATCGACGTATAGGCATTCTTCCCAAAGTTCTCGCGGACCACCGAGTTCTTCACCCACATTTCGGAATCGAACGTCGAGCCGGCCGACTGCATGACCCCCACCACAATGCCCTGGCGTTCGCCAAGTTGCACGCGATCTCCCACCGTCAGCCGCTGCGGCAGGCGCGTTGCGTCGCGCTCGCTGACCGGACGGTCGAACCAAAGCTGCTGGGCAATTCCTTCGCCGATCACCACGTCGTAGAGCGTTTCATCTTTTCCGACCGCACCAGCGGACGGCCCGACTTGCGTGGCCCCTGCGGCCGAAATCCAGCGTCCACCGTCGTACAACTTAATCCCATGCGCCCCGCCCGCCAACGCGGCGTCTTCCACGCCGCGCAACTGCAGAAACCGCCGCCGCGGCCGCCCTGGCACGCGCTTGGCAATTGGCTGATTCACCACCAGATAGGTTTCGCGGCTGACTAGCGGCTGACCATTCTCCTGTAAGATACCGGGCTGATTCTTGATATCGTCCGTGTCGCCATACGCCAGAGTGCTGAAGGCTTCATCCGTTGCGCCCTGGGCGAGAATCAACAAATTGCCCGGCCGTCCACTCGATTCGATCAGTTTCGCCATGCCGTTGACGAACGCCAACATCACGGTCAGCAGGCCGATGACCATCGTGAAGGCCAGCGCCGTCATGATCGTCGTGCGCCAGCGAACCGTCAGGTTCCGCAAATTGTATTTCAGCGGGATGCGGCCCAAAAATGCCAGCAGGATGATCCCTGCCAACGCGACGGCTGAAATAAGCAGCAGACGCACTTCAGGGCGAGCGAATACTTGAGTCATCAGGCAACCTTCGCAAACACTTCGGAAACTTTCACGCTCCGGGCCGCAATCGCCGGACCCAGGCTGCCGGCCAGCGCCGCTCCCGCTCCCACCGCCACTCCCCACCACAGCGCGCTGGGTGCGATAAAGAACTTGGGAAAGAACGCAATCGGAAACGGCACGCCGCCGATGTAGAAGTTAATGATCAAATACGTTAAACCGGCACTGAGAAAGCCGGCCCCCACTCCCAACAGCAGAGCCTCCCCCAGCACCAGCACCATAATCTGCCCAGGGCGGAACCCCAGCACTTTCATCACGGCCAACTCCGAGCGGCGCTGACGAACGCTGATGCTGATGGCGTTGGAGATCACCAGCGCCAGCGTGATGATCACGGCCGGCGTCAGCAGCCACCGCATGGCCCAGATCATGTCTTGAAACGGCTCGAGGAACGAGGCGATCCCCGAAGCGGCCGTCTCACACTTGACTGCCGGATTCCCCTTGCCGAGTTCTTTGTCAATCTGCTCGGTGACTTTCAAGAATGTCTCCGGGTCGGGCAGGCGGAGCCAAACCAGGTTGAGCGTTTTTTCGGCCATCGGATGGGCCTTGTTGCCGTGGTCTGCCCGATATTTCTCCAACGCGGCATTGAGATATTGACAATCCATTGCGGCGCTCAAGTCATAACGACCGCGCGGAAACGTCCCCACGATCTCCAGTTCCAGGTCGAGGTCTTTGTAGTTGAGCCCGTGCAAGACAAACTTCTCGCCGACCCGCTTGTTCATCTTCTCAAGCCGATCGTGCCCCAGGATGACTCCCTGCCGGTTCTGCTTGAGCTTCCCGATGGTTGCCAGAAGATCGGACATCTCCCCTGGAGGGAGCGTATCGAGTTCGTCCATCATGCTGGCCAGTTTCTCGGGCTCCATGGCAATAACGAACACCATGTTCTCCTGGCCTTTGTTCTTCAGATCGAGCGTGCCGCCGAAGAACTGCCACGTCATGGAATCGGTCGGACGGGCGTCTCCTGGATTGACGGCTCCTCCTTCGCGAATTCTTTTCTCATAAGACAGCGGCATTTGGCTGGGAATCTGCCACCGCTCCGTGATCACGGCCTTGAGATTTTTACTCTGCTCGGTCGTCACCTTGTCGATCAGCGCCAGCACCGACCAGACCATGGTAATCACCAGCACCAGCGCCATCGTGCCGACCGCCGTAAGCACCGATCGCAGCACATTGCGCCGCATGTTCTTGAAGATCAGCAACCACAGCTTCATCAGGCCACCGCCGCGTGGACGAGTTGTCCTTTATCCAGATGTACGACTCGATCGGCCCGCTCCGCCGCCTTCGGATCGTGCGTTACCAACAGGATAGTCTTCTGCAACGAGCGCCGCAGTTCACCCAGCAGATCGAGAATCTCAGCCGCGCTCTTGGAATCCAAGTCGCCGGTCGGTTCGTCGGCCACGATCAAGGCCGGATCGGTCACAATCGCCCTGGCGATCCCGACGCGCTGCTGCTGTCCGCCGGAGAGCTGGCCCGGCCGATGGTGCTCGCGGTCCACCAGGCCCACCAACTCCAACGCCGTCTGCACTTGCTGCCGCCGTTGGGCAGCCGACAACGGCAACAGCAACAAAGGCAATTCCACGTTCTCATACGCCGAAAGCACCGGCAGGAGATGATAGAACTGAAACACGAAGCCGATGGTTCGCGTGCGCCAGCGGGCCAGTTCCGCTTCGCTCATCCGCGAAACTTCGGAGCCGGCTACCCAGACCTCCCCTTCACTTGGGCGGTCCAACCCTGCGATCAGATTCAACAGCGTTGTCTTGCCCGAGCCGCTGGGGCCCATCAGCCCCACGAACTCGCCCGGATGAATATCCAGCGACAAGCCGCTGAGCACGTCCACGCGCTCGCTGCCCCGCCGAAAGAACTTGTGAACATTGCGAACGCTGACAATCGTATCCACGTATTAGTCCTTCAAAAACGTCACCCGGGCGCTCATGTCCGGCTTCAGATACACCCCAATTTCATCCATCGGAACGGTGATCTTCACACGCACCGGTATGGCGCCCTTGCTCCGCTCGGCGATAGGCATCAGTCGCGAAACCACCCCTTCATAAATCCGCTCCCGATACGCTTCCGCCTGCACCTGGCAGCGCTGACCGACATGGACTCGCGAAACATCGCGCTCCTGGACCATCAACTCGGCCTCGATGTCGGCCAGGTTGGCCATTTCGCACAAGGTGTTCGAGCCGTTCATCATCCTGGCGTCCACGATGTTTCCTTCTTCGGCATTCTTTTTAAGAATGGTGCCGTCGATGGGCGCCTTGATCGTGCAGTTGTCCAACCGCCACTTGGCTTTGACCAATTCCGCGTCGCGGCGGCGAACCTCGGCCTTGGCCGCGGCAATCTTCTCCTCGCGCGGGCCGATCTTCATCAGCTTCAACGCAGCCTTGAGCCGTTCGACCTTTTTCAGCGTGCCTCGGTATTGAGCTTCCGCCGAGTCCAACTCCGCCGGCGTCAAGATTCCCGAAGTCCGCAGATCGCGTTTTCGTTTCCAGTCGGCCTCAAGCTGCGCAAGTTGCGCTTCGGCCTCGCCAACCTCGGCCTCGGACTGGGCGATATCTTCAGGTCGATTGCCGTTTTGAAGCTCGGTCAACTGCTGCTGGGCCAATTCGAGCGCGGCGACGGCCAGGTCGTAGTCAGCCTGGAACTCTACGCTCTCCATCTTGGCTAGCACTTCTCCTTGCTTCACCAACCGTCCTTCTTCGGCATTGAGATAGACCACCATGCCGATGACTTTCGGGCTGACCAGGATTCGTCGCGAAGTCATAATGTAGCCGGTTGAAACCAGCGAAATGTTTCCCTCAGACGCTGCGGCGGGCGATGGGAGTGCAGGAATGTTCTGCGGAGCGCTGGCAGCAACGGCCGGGGCTGCAGATGGAGTGCTGGATTCGGCCGGCTTTTCGGTTGACGGCTGTGCCCTGGCTGTGGTTTGCAAATAGCGCTGGTAGCCAAACCAGCCCCCTGCGCCGACAACAACGCAAACGGCCAGCATCGCAATCCAGAGCATGGGGCGCGAGCGCGAGTGCGTTGTCTCAGGCAGCTTCAGCGCGCGAACGCGATCGCCAAGCGTATCAGTCGGCGGTGGATTGAGACGGACGGGCGGCGTTACATTCGTGACGACCGACCCTGGAACATCATGCACAAAAACCCCCTTGGGGAGCAGACGTTCTTGTCTGCCAACCTGTCTGCGAAAGCATGTTTCTTGGGTTGCAGACTTCCTTGTCCCAAGAACTGAAACCGGCTTCCGTCCTTCTGTAGTCTCGCATCTTATTATACAGATTTGGGAAGAAAAGGTTCGCAGGCTAACAAAATATCGGCCCCCTCGTTGGAGGGTCGGGCGGTTGTTCGCGCCAGGTAGTCAGGTAAGTCAGGCTACTGCCTGACGCATTCGATGCAATCCCTACTTCGATCCCGAGCCGTCTCTTGCGCTGCCGTCCTAATCGTCAGGCAATAGCCTGACCTACTTGTTGTGCTCATCCGCTTTCCGATCTTGCTGGTGTTCGGCCGCAGATTCATCGTGAATAAACCGCCGGGCCACGACATCCAGTAAGGTCAGCACGATGAAGCAGAAGATCACGCTGACGATGGCGATCGAGTAGGAACCGATGCCGCAGGCTATTCCTATCGCGCCCACGACCCAGACCGTGGCCGCGGTGGTCATACCATGGATCGAGCCCTCGGAGCGGATCACGGCGCCCGCGCCGAGAAAGCCGATGCCGCCGATCACTCCTTGAATGGCCCGCAACGGATCGAACCGCGATCCGGCCCCGGCTTCCATCGCGGCGACTTCCAGGCTCAGCAACGTGAAAGCGGCCGTGCCCAGCGCGATGAGCATATTGGTGCGAAACCCGGCCGCCTTACCGCGCGCTTCACGCTCCCACCCTAGCACCGCCCCACACAACAGGGCCGCCGATAGCCGCACGATGATATCGGTGAGTGTGGGTGCCATAGGGTTTTACTTCGCCCAATAATCCACCACCAGCACCTTCTCCAACTGGGGCTTCAGCAATTTGACAAACTCCTGATGGGCCGCATGAGGCA
>JAIOPX010000136.1 GCA_021413705.1 Planctomycetota bacterium
TGGGGATCCCAGATATCCCCCTGCTGACCGTTGTAGGCTTCCGCTGCCTGCGGAGCCAAAGTCATGGCCAGCACCCACTCGAACAGTTCATAGAGCAAGCTGGCCGCCATCACCAGCGCCAGGGCATAGAACCACGCGGCACGGCGCGGGACGGAAAAATAGCGCGTGGATACCTCCCAAAACGGCAGGAGCCACAGCGCGCCGAACGCGAAATGCACCAACCGATCGTAGTGGTTCCGCGTCCAAAGAAACCGCTCCGTCGGCCGCCAACCCAGGGCGGCATGACACCACTCGTCATACGGCACGCACGAATAGATGTACCTCGCACCCAGCACATGCAGCAGCATGAAAGCGACGATGCAGGTGACCGTGGCATTGGACAACGGAAACCATCTAGACAACAACGGCAGTCCCACGACAACCAGAAGCGTGGCCGAATGTTGCAGCCAGAGTTCGGCAGGGTAGGGGGGCGCAATGCAACTTGCCACCGCGGCAGCGGCTAGAATCGCGACGAGCGCTGCCTGATAGCGGTTCATCGTGTTGTGCCACTGCTTGACAGACACCGCAGAAACGCACTAATCCATCTGCCGCACCACACCGACAACAACCCCCAGCAGCCGAGCGTTGCGCACATAGATCGGCTTCATGCTGGAATTGGCCGGCTCCAGACGCACCCGGGTGGCCTCGGGGTAGAACCGCTTGAGCGTCGTCTCCCCTTCTTCCGTCATAGCCACCACGGTCTGTCCTTTGCGCGCGTTGCGCTGCTTTTTGACGATCACGTAGTCGCCGTCGTTGATGCCGTCTTCGATCATCGACTCGCCATGGACCTTGAGCGCAAAACAACCCTTGCGGGTGAACAGCGACTCAAAGTCGATCCGCTCCTGCTGTTCGACTGCCTCATGCAGCGCTCCGGCCGCAATGCGCCCCACCAACGGCAACCCGCGTTCCTCGACCGGTTCCTTGAGCAATTGAATCGCCCGCGACATATTCTTCTCGCGGCTGATAAGCCCCTTCTTCTCCAGGGCCTTGAGATGGCACATCACGCCATTGGGAGAACTGATATCAAACTGCTCCCCAATCTCACGCACTGTGGGACCGTAGCCACGATTGCGGATCTTGTCCTTGATGAACTCGTAGATGGTTTTTTGGCGTTTGGTGAGCGTCTCGTACAGCGTCATAGTTCCTCCGTTTAGCGGCGTGGGCACCGCCCCGCGTGTTGAATTGGCGGCTCATAGGCGTGCCGCGATTCAGGGGAAGTCCTCCTGTAGGTATTCAAATATACAGCAACCGCTAGCGTCCCGTCAAGTGCAAATGTTCACCAGTGGCAAATTGGCACCAAGCGAGCGGCGAAGTAGTACCAAGTGGCGAACGCATGATAAAAAGGCTGTCAGGTTTGGCAGATTCTGAGGGTATTCGTGTCCACTGTAGACGTCCCTTGTTGCTTCCCACCGCTCCTCCTTTGCTGTTCTAGCAAACCTCCACAGGGCTTCGATGCCCGAATAGAAGTGTATTTTCCAATGCATCCAGGAGTGAATCGCCACGCTTCCAAAGGAAGCGATCCCAGGAAGTATAAATCGATCCATCCTCAGCAACGAGAAGACACGCCTCTCCGGAAAATACGCCGATAGGAGTCAACTTCATTTTAAGTCGTTTCTGCCAGCCAGAGACTCGATCGAACTCCCCGTCTTTCAATGGATCTATGATCACTACGCCAGGGGCGTGCTTGTCTGATGGACCCACTTTTGGCTTCATTTCCAACCCTCCGAACTCCTCAAGTATTACCTCTGCTTGCGGCACGATGGAAAATCCGTGTGAACGCAGCGTGTCGATCCAGTAGGTAACCGAAACACGACGATTTGGCCTCCAACCAGCGGCATGCAAAACACTCTGGAGTTCTGACGAGATCACGTGACGTCCTCCGATTTGGGTGCTAGGGAGAGACGGTGAGGAGAAAGGGACACCAATCCAGAGGATTGGGTGTCCCTCTGCCGCTCTCTGCCGCTACCTGTGCGAGCCGACACAGCACATAGGGACATCCACCTTGGATCCTTCTAGGCGAGGATTGTGCAGCTAGCCGAGGGACACCCATCCACGGCTCCTTCCGCTTGGCCGCCGCGTTTCACGAGAATTCAACCACATCCAATCCATCCACCCGGCGAAACTCCCTGACATTATCCGTTAACACCTTGTGTCCGTGAATCAGCGCCGTGGCGGCGATCATCAGATCATGGGCGCCGATCATCTTGCCCGCGCGGGTCAATTGGGCGTAAAGCTCTGCATGGCGACGCGCTACGTCCAGGGTGAAATCGAGGATCCCAATTGCGGACACGATCCCTTCGACAAATGCCAAACGCCGCGTGCGCCTGGCTTCATTATCCGCCAGATGAACCCCCATCAGCAGTTCGGAGGCCGTGACCACGCTGATGTAAACGTCCTCCGTCGCGCCATAGCGGGACAAGTCCCTCTCGGCGCCGCGCCGCTCCATCGCCACGAAGACGTTGGTGTCAATCAGCCATCCCACGAACTGCCCTCGGTCGGAAATTGGCGACGGATCGCGCGCAGATTGTCACCGAAACGCGCGGCATCTTCCTCCAGCCTGGGCAACCGGGCCAGCAGCATTGGCAGGTCGCGCACTTTGAGTGTCGCCGGCGGACGCACCGGACTGAGACGGGCAATCACCTGCGTGTCGCGCTCCACGTCCACGCATACCCCCTGTTGGTAAACCCGGTTGACCAACGCCGCAAAATCACGCTGAGCGTCTGTAACGTCGATGCGTTCCATAGAAAATCACCCAAGACGGAGGAAGCGTATATCAATATCATACCGCGCTCACAGGATAGAGTCGAGAAGATTTGCCCGTGTTTCATGCCTCAGACACCTATTCCCCGGAATACGATAACAGCAAAACCGCTTCCATCCCTCACCAACCAGAGAGCAGACCAGAGGGACACCCATCCGGCCACGATGCAGGAAGTCTCTGCGTTTCGATCCGAAGCGGGTCAAACCTTGCTATAATTCGGCCAGCCGAACCCGCTGCGGAAGTGGGTGTCCCCGGCCATCACTCTGGTCATCACTTTTTCTTTTCCGCTCATTACGAAACCGGGGGCTAGCGCACGCCGGCTGATGACACATTCAGGCTAGCGAAGTAATCTAGCCTCAACTTAGCCCGCCGGCAGTTCCGCCTTGTCGCCGACCTCCGCCAGTTTTTTCTTCAACAGTGCGAACATCTCAGCCTTCTTTGCCGTGAAGGCAGGTTGCTCGGCGAGATTGTGAATCTCATACGGATCGGACTTCAAGTCGAAAAGCTGGGTCTGCTTGACCTTGGGATACCAGATCAGCTTCCATTGAGCCGTCGCGACAGCGCGCTGCTCCCCCTTATAGGCGAACACCAAATCCTCTCGGCCGGCATGAGCGGGATCGCGCCAGGCGGCGCTGAGATCGAGCCCGTCGCTCTTGGGGGGCGCGGGGACGCCGCACATCGCACCAAGCGTCGGCAGCACGTCGTAGAGATAACACATGGCTTCGGTTGTCTTGCCCGCCGGGATGCCGGGGCCAACCACGATCAACGGCACCCGTATCGAGTCATATTCATACAGGTTCTGCTTGCCGATCAGGCCGTGACTCCCCCGGGCGCAGCCGGAATCGGCGGCAAACACGACGATCGTATTCTTGGCATACGGCGAGGCCTCCAGCGCGTCGAGCACTCTGCCGATTTGCATATCGAGATAGGACACATAACGGTAGTAGTCGGCAAGCATCTTGCGCACGGCTTGCGGAGAGCGCGGCCGAGGCAACAACTCCTCGTCGCGGATGTGCATTTCGCCATTGTCGAACGGGTGTTGGGGGAGGAAGTTCGTCGGCAAGGGAATGGCGGCCGAATCGTAATGCATCGGGAACGAATCCGGCACAATGTGCGGGTCGTGGGGCGCATCGAACGGCACATAGCAGAAGAACGGAGTTTCATGATGGTCCGCGCGGAGAAATCGAATCGCCTCATCGGCGAAAACGGCGCAGGCGTGCTGGCGGGCAACCTGCGGCTTGGTGAGAACCCCATCCTTCAGGTGGCTGAGTCTGGCCTGGAGCGGATTGGTCATGCCGCCGGTGAACACGGAGCGCGCGTTCTGGAAACTGGCTGGAACAGATTTTTCGCCGTTGTGCCACTTTCCGGTCATGAAAGTTGTGTAACCCGCCCGGCCAAATGCCGCCGGCCACGTCTGGTCGCGCAGGAGCTGTTCATCCACATGGAACAACGACTGTCCCGACAACAACATGGCCCGTGACGGTACGCAAGTCGCCGCATTGAAGCCCCCCTGCATATAAGCGCGCGTAAACGCCAAGCCGCGATGGCACAGGCGATCGAGACTGGGTGTCTTGATAACCGGATTGCCCAGGGCGGCGATGGTGTCGGCCCGCTGGTCGTCGGCGAAAAAAAGCAGGATGTTGGGCTTCGGATCGGCGGCAGCGGCGTAGGAAGCGCAGGCCAACCATGTCAGCAGGCCATAAAGAATATGCTTTGTGTGGCTCATGTTTGAGGTGGTCCCTTGCTATCTGGCAGACAGGAATGTCTATCCCTCGAGGCAACTTGCGCTACTTTACTTTTTCCGGCTGAATCGCCAATACCGCCGCGGCGGCAGCGCTGCGGACTTCCGCATCCGGGTCATCGCGCGAGAGCTTGACCAGGTCCGCAGTTGCTTCCGCCGCATCGGGGCCGATCTTGCCCAGGGCCATGGCGGCCGCGCGGCGCTGGCTTCCCCACGGCCTGCCGAGAGTGCGCCGCAGCCCCGGCACGCCGGCCTTGGTCCCCCGCTTCAGGTTGTTCAAGACTTGCAGCGCCGCGTCCGTGAGATTTTCGTCGTCGAGATAGCGCACCACTTCCGGCGCGACAAGCTCGGCATCGCCGCCGATCGCCGCCAGGGCCTGAAGCACTTGCGACCGGTCGTCGCCATCGCCTGACTCGTGCAATTTCTTGAGCAGGGCGGGAACCGACTTGGCCGCACTCGGTCCCATCGCGTGCAATGTGCTGACCGTCAAACTGCCGATTCCCGGATCTTCGTTGGCAAGTTGCTTGGCAATCTCCGGGGTGAGGGATGCCACCGCCGTGGGAGGCAACTTTCCCAGCGCAATGAGCACTTGCGGACGGGTTTGGCTCGTTGCATTTTGCAGCATGTTTGCCAGCATGGGCACTACGCGACTGGCTTCGGACGGGGAGGACTGCACTATTTGCCCAAGAGCCGTGGTAGCCGCGTCAAAAAATTCCGAATCGGGATCTTTAACGATTTTGCAAAGCACGGGCACCGCGCGGGCCGCTTGCGCGGGAGGCAACTGCCCCGCGGCCCAGATCGCTCTGTGACGGAGGCTCTCTTCGCCGTCGTCATCCGCCGTCACCATGGCTTCCGCCTGAACCACAGGCTGGGTGATGGTTTCGATCAAGTCATCCATGCCGGCAGATTGTCCCACCTTGGCCAGGCTCAATGCCACATTCAGGCGGACTTCGCCGCGGGGCGCGCGCTGTAGCGCCGCCAACAACACCTCGGTCACGCGAGGAGATTGCACTCCCACGCCGGCGAGTCCCACGGCAGACTGCACGACCACGCTTTGCGGCGTCGTGGGGTCGGCCATCAGTTCCAGCGACAGAGCCTTGGCCTCTCCATGCGGAGCGTCTTCGCACTGCCAAGCCAGATGGACCGCCGCGGCGCGAACCGTCTCGGCTTCCTTTCGGTCCTTGATGATCGACTTCAGCGCCGGCAGCCCCTTGGCGGTTGCCTCGGCGTTGTCCTTCCAGCCAAAGTTTTCCAAACCCATGTGTCGCTGAGAGCCCAAGGGAGCGTAAATCCGCAAGCGAGATTCCGGCGACAGCGGCATGGCACTGAGACTCTGCAACACGGATGTGCGAACCTCCTGGTCCTTGTCGTTCAGCGCCGCCACGAGCAGAGGAATAGCCGTGGGAAGCTTTGGTTCGATTTCTCCCAATGCATCTGCCGCATTCAAGCGATTGGATTGGATTTTTGATTTGAGCTTGTCCCCCAGCGCGGCCACGATCCGTTCGTTGGTGGGACGGGCTTCTGCCAGCCCCATCAGTGCGGCCTCGCGAATCTCCTCATTCGGACTGTTGCTGGCCGTGACGAGCGCATCGATCACCCCATCGGTCGTGGGCTCGATGAGGCTCAGTTGGCCCAGGAGGTCTACATCGTGGGGATCTTTCTTGAGCCGCTTGAGGAACTCATGTTGGAGAGCGTCGGATGCGCCAAGTTTGCCAAGAGTGGTGATGAGCGTAGGATCGAGTTCCTTTTCCTGCTGAAACATTTCGAGCAGTTGAGGCACGACCCAGCGAGCCGCCGGGCCGATCTCCCCCAATGCCTCCATGGCTACTCTTCCGCGCTCCGCATCAGAGATCATCGAAATCAAGCCTGGCACCGCGGCGCCCCCGTCCGCACCCATCTTGCCAAGCAGCATCATGGCTTGCGTCGCGATATCATCGTCGGGATCGTTCATCGCCGTGACGAGATGGCTGACGGCTTCCTTCGGCGGCGGCTGTTGCTGCCCCAGCGCACTTAACGCCGCATGTCGAACCGGCGGGTTCGGATCCAGCAACAACCGAGAAACCGAAGCACGAGCCGCGGCGGGCAGGTTGCCGACGCCGCTCAACTTGGCGGCCGCCTTTTCGCGAACCTGGGGATTGCGATGCAGGAGCAGCTCGGTCAGTTTTCGCTGGAGCGATTCATTCTCAATCCCATGTTCCAAAATGTACCCCGTCTGCGGATCGATCGTTTCACGCACGTCGGGCAGTCCGCTCGGAGTGGTGAACTGCGCGGTGGGACGCTCGATCGGAGGCTCGGGTTCTTCTCCCGGCAGTTCTGGAGGCAACTCAAATGCGGGGAGAATGCCCTCGGCAGGGGGTGCAAGTTGCGGGACGCCCTCTTGGGGCAGCGGCGGCAGCTCGTCAGCCTGCGCAGTCGTCAGCGAGATCCAGGCTCCGCACGCCAGCAGCACCAATTTTAGGAATCCCGACTTCGGCAGCCGACACCGACGATGGTCGAAGTCGCGACGCCGGATCTCATTTCGCCGGTTGAGAATGCTTAACATCGATGTTGTCATGCGCTTTCTCCCGCAGTTTGGCGATGGTTTTTTCGACCAACTCGGCAGGGATGGCGAAGGCGCAGACCTGGTCGTAACGTGCGATGTTAATGCCGACGGTTTTGCCTTGCAGATTGATCAACGGCCCGCCGCACTCTTCAGCCCACACGGCCGCGTCGTGCTGAATGGCCAGTGGGAAGTCTGTGCGCCGCTGGCTCAGTTTGCCCGCCGCGATTCCGTCCTCTTCACCAATCCCGTGCTGTGTTTCGTCCACGGTCTTGGCCTCCCCCAACACAGGCTTCAGTTCCAGCACCTTGCCACCGCGCCGTATCTTGAGCGTCAGCGTTTCGCCTGGATTAGCTTGCTTCACACGAGCGACCAGCGCGCCAGGGTCCGTAAAGGGCTTGCCGTTGATTGCCAGCACAACGTCGCCCACCTCGAGTCCGGCTTTCTCGGCCGGCATCCCCGGCGACACAATTTCCACCGTGCAAGAATCCGGCGCGGTTGCCAGACCCAGGATCACCCGGGTGTTGCCGAAGAAATGGGCGAACTCTTTGGGAATAGGCCGGGCCGCGATGGAAACCACCCCCACCGCCGGACTGTTGGGATCGCGCACGGGTGAGGCCAACCATCCCCCCAGGGGTGAGTCATTGGAGAACTGTGCGGCTGAGAGTCCTTGAGCTTCGACTTTCAACAGGGCCAGGTCCGTGGCCTGGTCCTTGCCGATGACTTTGGCTTCCAGAGAGTTGCCGTCCGGTAGAACCACCGTCAGTTTCTCTCCCAGATCGCTGGCCTTCGTGACAATCCAACCGTCGGCGCCCACGATGGTGCCCAACAGGATCGGTTTGTCTTCCGAGAATATCTCGACGACGCAGTTGCCGGCGGCGTCCAGCGCTGGGGCAACCAAGGCCAAGGTCTGGAGCGATGTTCTATCGTATTGCCGGGCCAGGCGCGTTCCCTGGCTCGGATCGCCCATCAACTTGGCGATGGCTTCGGCGGGAATGCCCAGGGCCGTGAGATCTTCCGGATCGGGAGACATGTGCATCTGGGCGGAAGTCAGATCGAACTGGGCCTTGTCCATGATCCGATTCAGCAAAGCATCGGTAATTTTCGCGCCGGGAACTTCCTTGAGCAGCAGGACCGTAAAACGGACGGAGGTCGGCAGGGATGCCGGTCTGCTTCGCGTTGGGAGTCATCCCGGCTCGTTTGAGAAGTCTCGCGGCCTGCTCGGGGGTCATGTGCAGCCTGCCCCCATTCTTCTGGACTTTTTCCAGAATCTTCAGCGCTTCACTATCTTTCTGCTCGGCCAACTTCATTACGGCCTCTTCGACTTGCAAAGTATCGAAGTCCTCCCCCAGGCCGGGGCTGGCCCCATGCCTCATGTCTGGATGGGCCTCCTTGCTGGCAAGCAGATCTTTCCATTGAGTCGCAAACAGGCTGATAGGAACATGGTGTGAGGTCCAACCGGTGGGCCGGCCTTTGACACTACCGGTTCCATTGATGGCGGTGTTGATGCCGACGACACGGCCGGAGAGATCGAACAGCGGTCCGCCCGAGTCGCCAGGCTCAATGGGACAATTCGACACCACATCCGAATCGCTATGTTCCATCACGCGGCCAAGACGCAGCGGCGGATTGCGACCAATCACGAGGCTGCCGGGATGCCCGGTGGCCAGCACCCACTCGCCCGGACGGGCGGATTCGGGCGGCGCGACAGGTGAAAACGGCCAGCCCCCAGCGGGAGCCGGATCGGTG
>JAIOPX010000312.1 GCA_021413705.1 Planctomycetota bacterium
TTGGTCGTGCCGATCAGCTATGATTTTGCCGGCTCCGGCGGCTTCAGCGGATTCGGCGGCGGCGCCTTCGGCGGCGGGCAGCAAGGAGGCGGGTTTGCGGGAGGTGGACAGCAAGGAGGAGGTGGTTTCGGTGGCGGTGGCTTTGGCGGCGGCGGTGGTGGATTTGGTGGTGGTGGTGGTGGATTTGGCGGCCAGCAAGGAGGAGGCTTTGGCGGCGGTTTTGGCCGATAATTTCGGCTAAAGAGCTGCGGGACGCCCCGTTGGATTTGGTATCGTAACGTAAGGAACAAGGTAGACTAGAACTGGCAAACCGCAGGGGTGGAGAATTTTTTCTCCCTGCGATCTCTTTTCAAAGGTATATCGAACATGCGAAAGAACATCCGTGGAACTCTGGCCCTGCTGGCTGGCGCAATGCTGGCTACGACCAGCGGACAAGCCGTAGAAACCAAGGGATCCAGCATCTTCGCTCCCAAGCCGGCTGCACCAACCGATTCGGCCACCAAGCAATCCGTCGCTCCCAAAACCGAGAAACCACCCGTCTCCAGCACTGCGCGTCCCACGGTTCGACATTCCACATCCAAGTTGGTGGGCGTTCTGGAAGTTCAGGCGGACAACGGAGATCTGGCCACGGCCTACGACAACTATTTTCGGCAACACATCGTGCAGCCGGCTGTGATTCGAGAAAAGATTCGCGTGTTGCTGGCTTCCAGCAAGAAGCAGCCGCAACGGCATGGAGAGATCATCGCCATCCTGGAAGCCGCCCTGCGCAATGGCCAGGGACAACCCTGGATGTATGAGGCATTGGCGCTTTCCATGGATCTCGGCAAGCGGCCTCGCGCCGATGTGGAGCGGGCGCTGATGTCGGCGGCCGACTTCAGCACGAATCCCGATGAAATGATGTATCTCGCCCGCTACATGGCGCGGCTGGGTATCGAAGCTCGGGCATTGAAGCTGTTCCGCCAGGCCTCCGCCTTGGCCCCGACGCGAACAGAGCCCTACGAGCACGCTTTGGAACTGGCCCAGCGGCTGCAAGATGACGAAGCGACCCAATGGGCCGCGCTGGGCATCCTGCGTCAGGCCTGGCCGAAAGAGAAAGCCGCTTTGCAGGATCGGGCCACCTATGCGGTGCGCGCCGTGCAGGAAAAATTGCAGGCCGCCGGCAAGACGAAGCAGGCCGAAGCTGTGGCGGCTGCCATCGCACAAGCGCTCTATCGCGACGCCATTGTCCGAGTCTCGTGGCAGGGTGACGCCGACGTGGACTTGATGGTGGAGGAACCGAGCGGAACCGTCTGCTCGCTGCGCAATCGACGCACTACCAGCGGCGGCGTCATGGTTGGAAAATCGGCCAGCAGCGCCAGCCGCACCGGTCTGGCGGAATCCAGCGAGGCCTATGTCTGCCCCGAGGGATTCACCGGCAACTACAAACTGTTCGCCCGGATTGTTTGGGGAAAGATACCTTCCGGCAAGGTGACGCTTGAAGTGACCACGCTCAATTCGGCGGGACAACCCCAAACGGTTAAACAGCACATCGACCTGGACGATCGTGGCTCCTTGGTCAACTTCACCGTGGCCAACGGCCGCCGCAAGCAGTCGCTGGAATTGCAGCAGGTGGCCACCGACGTGGAGCAGCAATTGGCGGTCAATCGCACCGTGCTGGCCCAACAGATCGCGGCCATCTCCAATCCCAAAGCGATCGCCGCTCAGCAGATTGCCGCCCAGGCCCAGGTGCCGTTTGTGACCGGGTTTACCCCCGTGCTGGGGCGCGGCGGAGCAGTCGGCTTCCAACCGCAGATCACAACTTTGCCGTCCGGTGCAACTATGAGCGCGACGGCAGTGATCTCCGCGGACCGGCGGTATGTGCGGATTACGGCGCTGCCGTTCTTCTCGCAGGTTGCCGGCGTCAGCACGTTTAACGTCGCTCAAGGTACGTCGGCCGATGCGACACTTGGGCAACCCAACAATGTCGGCGGCGGTGTCGGTGGCGTTGGACGTTAGTGCGGTGAGTCGCCAATACGCATCAGTCCGGGCTTTACGTCAATCTCCATTGAGTCCGTGATACCGGCCTTGAGTCGCTCGAGAGCAATCGCTCCCATCACGGCGTTATCGGTGCAAAGCGCCATGGGTGCGATAATCAATTCGCAGCCGCTCTGTGCCGCCGCCGCAGTCATTCGCTCGCGAAACCGCGCATTCGCCGCCACACCTCCGCCGACACAGAGCGTTGTGAGCCCGGTCCGTTTCAGCGCCAAGAGCGATTTCCCCACGAGACAATCGACCACCGCCTCTTGAAAACTTGCGGCTAGGTCGGCCACCTGCTGCGGATCGAGCTTCAGGCTGGCAAAGTCGGTGCGCCCCGGACCCGCAATCTGATAGCGCACCGCCGTCTTCAGCCCGCTGAAGCTGAAGTCGAGCCGCTGCGGATCATCCATCAGTGCCCGCGGAAGTTTATAGGCCGCCGGATTGCCGTTGGCCGCCGCCCGTTGGATGCTCGGTCCGCCAGGATAGGCCAGCCCCAACATGGCGGCAACTTTGTCAAAGGCTTCGCCGGCGGCATCGTCGATTGTGGAGCCCAGCAGCACAAAATTCGTTGGCGTGTGGCAGTGAAACAAGTTCGTATGGCCGCCACTGACGACAAAACCGATGCAGGGGAAAACATCGTGCCCGGCCGCCATCCGGCAGGCATACACATGCGCCTGCACATGGTCGATCGCCACGAGGGGAATATCGAGCGCCATAGCCAGCGTCTTGGCCGCCACCAGGCCGACCAAAAGCGATCCCGCCAACCCCGGCGTGGTTGCCACCGCCACGGCGTCGAGCTCCGCAAGAGTCACACCGGCTCGGCGGAGTGTTTCATCGATGACGGGAATGATCCGCTCCACATGAGCCCGCGAAGCCACTTCGGGCACCACACCCCCAAAGCGGCGGTGCAAGGCGTCCTGAGAGGCCACGGTGGCCCCCAGCACCTCCAGCCGGTCGTTGAGAACGGCCGCCGCCGTTTCGTCGCAAGTGGTTTCCAGTGTCAGAATGATCATCTTATTTGTGTCACCGACGCGATACCCCAGCCTGTCGGCAACTGTTATATACTAGGGATCAGCGGAAGGGTATGTTGCGGCGGCGGCCGGCTGCGAAAAAAGCTATAATAAAGGCGTTGGAATATGGACTCCAACGAAAGCGCCTTCTCTATGAAACAACTTTCGAAACGCCGCTCGACCTTGGTCTTTTTTTGCCTGCTGGCGTTCTCGGCTCTCGTATCGGCCGATGCCGCGACTCCGAACCTTCAACCCTCGGCAGCAGATCGCAACCCCGCCCGAGTAGCGGCCGAGGTGGACCGCCTCCTGGCCGAGGAGGCTTTGCAGGGCAAGCAGATTGCCCCGGAGGTGGACGATGCCACCTACCTGCGCCGCGTCTCGTTGGACATCATTGGCGAGCCTCCCACTCCGGCGGAAATCACGGCGTTCGTGCTCGATCCCGCTTCCGACAAGCGCTCTCGGGTGGTCGCAAAGCTCCTGGCCAATCCGCTCTATGGCCAGAACTGGGCCCGCTATTGGCGCGACGTCATCATGGCCCGGCGGAGTAACGATCGCGCGCTTGGTCTGGCTGGCAACAGCGTGGTGGTCCATCTGACCGAGCAGTTCAACCAGGGGCGCGGTTGGGACGCTATCACCCGGTCGTTCATCACGGCGACCGGCAAGGTGCGCAGCCAAGGGAGCACAGCACTCTCCATCGCTCACGAAGGAAAGCCCGAGGAAACGGCCGCCGAAACGGCCCGCGTGTTCCTTGGCATCCAGTTGCAATGCGCCCAATGCCACGATCATCCCTACGACTCCTGGAAGCGCGAGCAGTTCCACCAATTGGCGGCTTATTTTCCTCGCGTGGTGGTTCGACCGCTGAAGCAGGATGTGCTGCCGGATTTTGAAATCACGTCGATCGAAAAAGTTCGCGGCGGTGGGCGCAACAAGGCGCTGCCCGAACACTATATGTCCGATTTGAAAGACCCCAAGGCCAAAGGAACGCTCACCCAGCCGCTGTTTTTTCTCGGAGGCGAGAAAGAGGAAGTCGGCATGACCGACCGCGAGCGTCGCGCCACGCTGGCCGCCCGCATCACCTCGCGCGACAATCCCTGGTTCGCCAAGGCGCTGGTCAATCGCATCTGGGCGGAACTGCTGGGGCGTGGTTTCTACGAGCCGATCGACGACCTCGGCGCGGATCGCAAGTGTGCGGCCCCCAAAACCGTCGATTATCTGACCCGCCAGTTCGTGGACAGCGGCTACGATCTGCGGTGGCTGATCAAGACAATTACGGCCACCGCGGCCTATCAGCGGCAGGGACTCGCCCGGGCAGAATCGGACAAGACCCCCTTCAGCGCCGTCGCCATTCAGCCTCTGCGAGCCGACGTTCTGTTCAGTGCATTAAGCGTGTCGCTGCAAGTCTATGACCTCGATCAAGTGAAGCCGAACCGGCGCGGTCGGCCTGAGGGGCCGCGGCTTCAGTTCGACCAGGTTTTTGGCTTCGACCCCAGCCAGCCGCGCGACGAAGTGACTGCCTCCATCTCGCAGGCGCTGCTGATGATGAACTCGCCGCAACTCGCCAGGGCGATGCGAGCGGATACTCAGCAAAGCCCGTTGGGACGGCTCGCAACTGCCGTCAAAGACGACGACCAAGTTCTGGAAGAGATCTACCTGCGCACGCTGTCGCGTGAACCGAGCGACACGGAGCTGGCCCAAGCGCGAGCCCACATCAAGCAGACCGGCAATCGCGGCGGTGCATTGGAAGATATCCTCTGGGCACTGGTCAATTCGGCCGAGTTCCGGGAGCGAAGGTAAACATAAAGCCGCGACCGTCGGTCGTGGACACAAGGATTTCGCTATGCAGCGCCAACTCGTTCATCATGCCCTGGCCAATGTCTGCCGCGATGGCCGAATTGCCCGCCGCGATTTCATCAAGGGAATCTCGGCCGCCGCTGTCGCCGCGGGCGGCCTGACCTGGGGCGACACGCTCAGTCTGCAAGCTGCCGAGTTGCGCAAACGCGGCATGGCCTGCATCGTGCTCTGGATGGGTGGTGGCCCCAGCCAGTTCGAAACCTTCAGCCCGCTCGAGAGACACGAGAACGCCGGCGAGACAAAAGCCATCGCCACAACAACGCCGGGCGTGCGCATCGCGGAGCACTATCCCGAAGTGGCGAAGATCTCCGGCGATCTGGCCATCATTCGGTCCATGACCAGCAAAGAAGGAAACCACAATCGGGCGTCGTTCCTGTTGCACTCCGGCTACCTGCCGACGCCGACGGTGAAATATCCTTCGCTCGGCTCGATCGCCGCCCACCAGATTGCCGACAAAGCCTGCGAATTGCCTTCCTACGTGCGGATCGGCAAGACGGGCGTCGCGGATGGGGGTGGCGGATTTCTCGGCGTCGAGTACGACCCTTTCGTGCTCAACCGTGGCGACAAGCCCCCGGAGAACGCAGCCCCGACCACGGCCGTTGAGCGCTTCCGCCGCCGGCAAGCTTTGCTTAGCCGGATGGAAGCCGGCTATGCCGAGTCGGGTGGCGGCTCGGAGGTGGTCGATCATCAAAAGCTCTACGAATCGGCCACGCGGATGATCCTCAGTCAGCAGATGGCCGCCTTCGATCTGGAAAAAGAATCGCCCGCCGTGCGCGCGGCCTATGGCGAAGGGCCGTTCGCCTCCGGCTGTCTCTTGGCCCGGCGGCTGGTCGAGCAGGGAGTCACGTTCGTCGAAGTCACGCTTGGCGGCTGGGACACGCACGCCGACAATTTCGAGAAGACCAAGCAACAGTCACAACAACTCGATCGCCCCATGGCCCAGCTCATTGCCGATCTGAAGCAGCGCGGCATGCTCGATCGCACGCTGGTGGTCTGGATGGGTGAGTTCGGCCGCACGCCAAAGATCAATCCTCGCGGCGGCCGAGACCACTATCCCCAAGCCTTCAATGTGGCGCTGGCCGGCGGCGGAGTGCGCGGCGGCCGAGTCATCGGCCGCGTCACCCGCGACGGGGCCAAGGTGGAAGAGCGTCCCGTGGTGGTGCAGGATCTGTTCCGCAGCATCTGTCACAGCCTCAAGATCAACCCTGACCACGAACAGATGACCCCCATCGGGCGGCCCATCAAGTTTGTGGACGGGGGAAAGGTGGTCCAGGAGCTGTTTGGCTGAGTTGCCGGACCTGCCGGGTGAGCTATCCTTGCTTAAATAGCGATTAAATAGCCCCCGCCTTTCCCGCCCGCCACAAGGATCCCGCCATGCCCGCCTGTGCCGATTCTTCGTCCTGTATTGCCCTGATCGTGGGGGCCGGCCCCGTGGGCCTGACGATGGCTCTGGAACTGTCGCGGCATGGTGTTCCCTGCCGAATCATCGATTCTGCTCCGTTGCCCAACGACAAGTCCAAAGCCCTGGTGTTGTGGGGACGGACGCTGGAACTGCTCCAGCAATCAGGTAGCGTGGCCGATGATTTTCTGCCGCAAGGCGTCCCTGCCCGGGCGGTCAGCATTTTTGGCAACGGCCGGCGCCTGGTTCACATGCCGTTTCAGCGTGAAGACACAGCCTTCGCTGAGCCGTTGATGATTCCCCAGTGCGACACCGAGCGTCTCCTGACGACGCGGCTTGCCGCTCGCGGAATCGAAGTTCAGCGTGGCGTCGAGTTGGTGGAGTTTGTCGATCAAGGATCGTCCGTCCTGGCCACGCTACGTCATCCCGGCGGAGCCATGGAGCAAGTCCGCTGCCAGTGGATGCTGGGTTGCGACGGCTCGCACAGCGCCGTCCGCAAAGGACTCGGGATCCAGTTCACCGGCGAGTTCGACCCGAATGATTGGATCCTGGCCGACGCGCATCTCGACGGCCCGATCCCTCACGACGAACTGAGCATCTACTGGCACGCCGCCGGCATTGTCGCGATGTTCCCCATCGGTCACGATCGCTTCCGCGTGATCGCCGACCAAGGGCACGCCCCCGGCACAGCCAAGCCTGCCGATCCCACGCTGGAAGACGTCCAGAAGATCCTCGACAACCGTGGCCTCGCAGCGCTGCGCATCCACACTCCTCACTGGCTGGCCGGCTTCCGAATTCACGAACGCAAAGTCGCCCAATATGGCTTCGGCCGCGTGTTCCTGGCCGGTGATGCCGCCCACATCCACAGCCCGGCCGGCGGCCAGGGCATGAACACCGGAATGCAGGACGCGGTGAACCTGGCCTGGAAATTGGCTCTGGTCGAGCGCGGCTGCGGCCTCCGCGACGAACTGCTGGGGAGCTATACCGAGGAACGGAGCGCCGTGGGCGACATGGTCCTCCGCGACGCGACGAATCTCACTCGGCTAGCCACGCTCCGCAATCCGCTGTTGCAGTTCATTCGCAATCACGCGTTCTCGCTCGTCGGTTCCCTCTCGGCCGTGCAACACCGGGCCATCGCCTCTCTCTCCGAGATGGCGGTCGGCTATCCGCACAGTTCCCTTTCGGCCGACGACCCGGGCAAGGCCTTCACAACTGAAGTCCACAGCGGCGACCGCCTTCCTGACGCCGAGGTGCTGGAGCTTGGCAATGCTCAGCCGCAGCGATTGCTCACAACGTTGCGTGGCACGAGCCATCACTTGTTGCTGCTCCCCGAGTCAGACGATCCCACGCAAATCACTAATCTTTTGACCTCCGCTCATGAGGCCTGCCAGTGCTACGGCGACACGATTGAAATGCTGCTGGTCCTGCGAGAAGGTTCCACCGGCGCTGCCGCAGCCTCGGCAGTCCTCTCCACCACAGCAACCGCCACGCTGGGAGACGTTCAGATCATCTGCGATGTCAGCGGCCAAATCCGCAAACGGCTCGGTGTGCGGCACGAAGCCCTGGTTCTGGTCCGCCCCGACGGCTACATCGGCTTCCGCGGCCACGCCGGCTCATGGCCCAAGCTCGAAGCGCACATGGCGACGTTCCTGTTGCCAACTCGTAGCATGGGCTTCCAGCCCGTGGCCCAACACTAGCCCGACGCGCCAGCGAGGGAAGTATCTCCCTCTCAGTAGGCTCCTTCTGCCGGCTGCAAGTCCCGGCGCGCCGGGGAAGGTGCCTGGGTAGCACTTGCTGCAACAAGCCCACGACTCCGGCTGTTCGGCAATTCAGGCCGAACCGCGCTTCCCAGCCCACGCCTGGGAGGCGAGGGCTACTTTCATCTCTTCTCACCACGAATACTGCAACCCACCGGAGCCGTAATTCGATGTCTGCCGCGAGTTGACCATCAAGTCATAGTTGGCAAACAGTGAAAGCTGGCTGCTGAGTTCCAATCGGCTGCCGATGCCAATCACAGCCCAGTCGCGGCCGAAGTTAAGGCCCTGCGTGGCAAAGCTTGGCCCGCCGATGGCCGAGAACGACGAATCGACCGTCGTCTCTGGCTCCAGGAACTCGTGCAGCCAAAAGGCCCGCATCTCGGGCTTCACCACATAGCCGCGTTGCGTTTCAAAACTTCGCGATACGTATCCGCCCAGCACTCCGCGCAGGGCATTGGTATTCACGTCGTTCACATTGAGGTTGCCGATCGTCGGCCCGCTCTCGGTATATCCATTCTGTCTCAAGAAGATATAGTTCAGGGCCGCCAGCGGTTGCACATTCCAGCCGTCGTAGCACAAGGTCATCCCCCGTTCCAGCCAGAGCGACGATTGCCAGCCTCCAAAATCCCCTTCGGCGTTTCCCACAATGTTGCCAATGTTGATCTGCCGGGTAGTGTTGTAACCACTTGGCCCGACGGACGCGGAGAACAGATAGTAACTCAGGTCGTCGCCGCTGCGAATGAACGTACCCAGTTGCCCGTCGGTGGCATTGGCGGTTTGCTGCGGCCCATCGGTGCTCAGGGCAAAACTCGTGTAAGCGCCGAAGACGCCCAACAGCGTTGAATCGGTCAGATTTCGCTGCAGCGCGATCAAGGTGCCTCCGGTCGAGTAATCTCCACCTGCCGCGTTGCCGTCCCCCTGGCCGACGCCCCCCATGCCATAGCCGACGACCCAGGCCGATAGTTCATCCTCGCAGTCCTGGCCGCGAACCACCATCGATTCATCGCCGCGGCCAAAGCTGGCCACGAACTGAGCAGCTTCGCGCGACATTCCACGCCGGGCCGCAACGCCGTCATCCGCTCCATTACCGCCGTCCGCCCCGTCGTTGCCACTGCTATACGATCCTCCGCCACTCGGCCGCACTTGCCGGCTAATGGCCATGTTGAGATTGGTAACATTCTGTACGCCGAGTTGAGCCATCGTGCCAGTCACTTGCGGCCCCAACTGCTCGAAGGCGGCCCGCTGGCCGTCGCTGCTGAGCGTGTTGAGCTGCCCGATCAGGTTCTGAAACTCTTGGTTGGGCGCCGAGCTATGCGTGTCGATGTACACGGCCGGCCACATTTGATTCGGCGTTTCGGCAACCGCCGCAAAATCGGTCTGAGCAGCGACCAACATCAAATAGGCCGTCATGTAGTCGAGGCCGCCGAGATTGAGGTCTTCATAACCCAGCACGGCCCCCAGCGTCGGATCGCCAAAAACTGTGACCGGGCCAAACTCGCCCGAGATCGTCGTGGCTTCCAAGAACGTGAACTTGGTCCCCAGCGTGTAGGTGCCCGGAGTGGCCAGAACATTCAGGGCGACGTCTTGGATCGTGGCCGTGCCGTTGACCACCATCAAGTCGTTGTTCACACCGGGCGTGTTGCCGGCATCGTTGAGCTCCACGTCCAATGCCCCTCCGCTGCCGGAGGTGTAGTTTCCATTGACGATGATTGTGCCAATCGAGTTGCCGGGAGCCACGGTGCCGCCGCTGTCAAGATTTCCGTTGATCGTGGCATTGCCACCCAGCACGGCCCCGTGGCTGAGCTGAACGTACCCATCGAGCGTGCCGTTGACCGCGAGCCGTCCTTCTTGAATTAAGGTTTGCCCGGTGAATGCATTCGTGCCGGTCATGGTGAGTGAGGCAGCGCCGAGTTTATACAGAGTTCCTGCGCCAGTGAGATCGCCTGTATACGTGCCGTCCGTGGTCTGGCTGAAGAGTACGGCGGCGTCCGACTGAAGGTCGATATCGCCCTGCAAGCTGTTGCTATTGCCAACCAGGCTGCCGCTGAAGACGCCCGTACCTCCGCTGTAGGAGTTGGTTCCCAACATTTCCACGACACCGTTGGTCACCGTGACATGTCCACTGCCGGAGATGTTGCCGCTCATGGTCCAGGCGAAACCCTGTTGATCGATGACCAGATGTCCGTCATTGGTGATATCTCCTTGGATCGCATACGACGTGCCCGTCAGCGTGCCGGCCTCGATATTCGTGCCACCGCTATAGTTGTTGTTCCCCAGGCCGCTGAACGGGTTGTTCCCCACCAGCGTCAGGTTGCCCGTCCCGGATTTGACCATCGATCCGGTGCCACTCATGATGCCGGAAAAACTGCCGTCAGTGTCCTGGTTGAATTCAACCACGGCATTATTGATGATGTTGCGTTGCAGGCTGCTGGAGTTTCCGGTCAGTGTGCCGGCGCTGACTGTCGTGCCACCGCTATAGGTGTTCAACCCGGTGAACGTCAAGTTGCCGGCGCCCATTTTGACCAGGGCGCCCGCGCCAATCATCGCGCCGGCGTAGGTGCCGTCTGTCGTCTGGTTGAATTCCACCGTGCCGTTCACCGCGGCGAAGATATGCCCCTTCAGGTTGTTGGTATTGCCAATCAGCCGGCCGTTGTAGACGGCCGTTCCCCCGAAGTGAGAGTTCGTTCCCGTAAACTCGAGGACGCCGTTGAGTAGCGTCACCCCTCCACTGCCGGAAATATTGCCGCTGTAGGTGCCGGTGGCGCCCAGTTGGTTGAAAACCACGGCGCTGTTGTTCAGGATGTTGCCCTGGATGCTCGACGTTGTGCCGGTGAGATTGACCCCTTGAACCGTCGTGCCGCCGCTATAGCTGTTGTTGCCGGTCAGTGTGAATGTGCCTGTCCCCTGCACGGCGAGCGAGCCCGTGCCGCTCATCTCGCCGGAGTAGACGCCGTCGGTGGTTTGATTAAAGAGAATCTGGCCACTGTTGAGAATGTTGCCTTGGATGCTGTTGGTGTTGCCGATCAGGGTGCCGGCGTTCACGGTGCCGCCGGAATAGCTGTTCGTCCCGCTGAGCGTCATGCTGAACGGGCCTTGATCGACGACCAGCGAACCTGCGCCCGACATGTCGCCCGCGTACGTGCCGTTCGATGTGAAGTGATCGAACGTGACCGTCCCGTTATTGGTAATCGCCCCCTGCAAGCTATCCCCGGTGCCCGAGAGCGTGCTGCCGTCGTTCACCGTAGTGCCGCCGCTGTAGTTGTTCACTCCAGAGAAGGTGGTAATGCCGGAGGACTGAATCGTCACGCTACCCGCGCCCGAGATGGAGCCGGAATACGTGTTGCTGGTACCACCGAAACCGGCGTTCACCCCCGTCATCAGGTACAGATCTTGCCCCGCGGCCTGGCCCTCGGTAGCGAAGCCGCCCCCCGCGGCCCCGGCCTGGGCGCTGTTGCCGCTGGTAGCCGAATTGACAATCGAGAGCGTGCCCCCTTCGCGAACGAAGACGGCGCCGCCAAATCCGCTGCCGCCATTGCCGCCGTCGGCAAAGCCGCCGTTGCCGCCGCCAAAGCCTCCTATGCCCATATCCGAGTAGACCGCGCCGCCACCACCACCGCCAAATCCGCCGTTGCCTGCCGCCGTTGCATCGGCCCCAGCGCCGCCACCGCCGCCGAACTCACCGCCGTCGCCACCATTGCCCTGGGTGCCGCCGCCACCGCCACCGCCAAACGTGCTGCCAGCGCCTCCCGCTTGTAATGGTTCGCCGCCGTTGCCACCTCCCGGCGCGCTGGCGCCTCCCGTAAACGTTTGCCCGTCCTGACCATTTCCGTTGACCCCGCCGCCACCGCCACCACCAAAGATGCCGCCGTTGCCACCGATGGTGATAAACCCGCCACCACCGCCGCCACCCTGCGCACCTCCGTTTCCTCCATTGCCGCCGAAGCCACCGCCGCCGCCCCCACCGGCGACACCGCTGCCGGTCAGAGTGCCGCCGTCTCCACCATGCGCGACATTGCTATTGAAATTCACGTCCTGAATCGTGACGTGGGCTCCTTGGTTCACGAACAACGCGCCGCCTGCTCCCAACCCGCCGCCGCCGCCGTTGATAGGATCGGCGCCGCCGTTGCCCCCTTGAGCGAGTCCGCCTGTGACGGTGAGGTTCTGCAGGGCCACGGTACCGGAATAGACGAACAACAGCCGGTTGCCATTGCCATTGAGCGTGGTGTTGTTGCCTTCGATGGTCGTATCGGCCTCGATGATCGGCAGCGAGCCGCTCATATTGATCGTGCCGACGCTCGCGTCGATCGCGATGGTGTTGCTGCCGCCGTTGATGTTGGACCCATGGATCGCCCAACTAAGCGTGCCAGGCGTGCTGCCGGTGCCGTCGTCCGTGTTGCTCGTGACCTGATAGTTGGCAGCGTACACCACCTGTGCAAGAAACAAACCGCATCCCACGGCCAACACGAGCGCTGTCAGTTTGATCACAGTCAGCCGCCTGCGTCGCCGGTATACGAATTCACACAATGCCATCCATGCCATGAGTGAGCCACCTGACTGATGAGAAGGCGCGAAAACGCTGCATCGCCAGCAAAGCCAGCACGCAACGGCCACCGCGGCGAAAAGCTCTCCCTGAAATCTCGGACTCAGAGCCGACCGAGCGCCACGAAATCCTTCCGATTACGTAAACAGAGCAAGATTTGCCGAATAGTGAAGTTCGCCAGTTCTCCCAGCCAACGCCGTGTAAAGTCCATGCGCGAGCGGGTGTTTCCATTGCCCCGTTGGAGTCCAGGCTTCAGCCTGCGTGAATGCGCCTCCTCGTAGCATGGGCTTCCCAGCCCGTGCCCGAACACCAAGTTATGGCAAGGTCTCCCGACCATGCCATCTCGCCCCAACACCAGCCCGAAGCGCCAGCGAGGGAAGTATCTCCCCCTCGTAGCATGGGCTTCCCAGCCCGTGTCCCAACACCAGCCCGAAGCGCCAGCGAGGGAAGTATCTCCAGGCCCACTGTGTGAGCGGTACGGCGCTAGCCGCCGGCCCTTCCTCGCCCCTGGGCAGCGCCCCCGCAAACTCCCTCGCCGAGCCGGTTCACGGCGCCGTCGCCGCGAACCGGCTCGGCGAATTGGCCCCGGCCTTGCGCCGCCGCCCCGGCAAATGTATACTGCCTCTCTACGTAAACCGGGCTTTCACCGGGCACTCTCAGGGGACACTCCATGGCCAAGTTTTTCACACCAGCGCCACCTTCTCTCTCAAATAAGCGGGTTTTCTGCCGCAACGCGTATTACTTCTCATAATCCATCGCGACAGGTTGGCGTGCCGGGATAACACTCGCCTGCATTGCCGCAGGGTTGACTGCCCACTATCCTCTGGGAAGATGGGTAAACCTTCGGTCAGCTTCTTTTCAAGTCTTCAAGCAATGGTTGTAGCGGTGAAATCACGGCAACGAGTCATCGACTACGGTGAGGTTTTTACCCCACCCGGGCTTGTCAGCGATATGCTGGACCTTGTGGCCCACGAGTGCGAGCGCATCGACTCCCGCTTTCTTGAGCCCGCCTGCGGCAACGGCAACTTCCTCGCCGAAGTGCTTCGTCGTAAGCTATTGACCGTTGATAAGAAAAACCCCCGCAATAGGGAAAAGTGGGAGCGAGATGCGATCCTGGCCGTATGTAGCCTGTACGGAATCGATCTGCTGGCGGACAACATCGCGACGTGCCGAGATCGTTTACTCGCCATTGTTGCCGACGCTTACGACGCCTGCCACAATTCGACGTTGCCCGACGCTGTCTGTCGCGCCGTCGAGTTTATCCTCGCCAAGAACATCGTGCAGGGCGATGCTCTGACATTTCGCACGTCCGATGATCTACCGATCGTGCTGTGCGAGTGGTCGCCGCTCAATGGAATGCTCCTGAAGCGTCGCGACTTTAGTTACGAGCATTTGCTGGAGGATAGCCGCGTTGCCAGCCTGCCGCTGTTTAGCGACCTGGGGGAAAATGTCTTCGTTCCCACGCCCGTCGGCGAATTTCCACCGTGCCACTATTTGAAAGTATCGGACGCAGGGGCAACTCATGAACGGCCATAATCCTGACATTCTCACCTGCCTCGCCAATCTCAGCGCCGATGAGGTGTTCACCCCGCCCAAGCTCGCGGCGGCCATACTCGACATCCTGCCTCCAGACTTGTTCCGTCGGCCCGACACGACCTTTCTCGACCCGGTCTGCAAGTCCGGCGTCTTCCTGCGCGAGATTGCGCGGCGGCTCAATGAAGGGCTTAAAGACCAGATGCCCGACGAGCAGGCCCGCATCAACCACATCCTCACCAAACAGGTCTTCGGGCTGGCGACGAGCGAATTGACATCACTCCTCAGTCGACGGAGCGTCTATTGCAGCAAGAAGGCCGATGGCAAGTTCAGCATCGCCACCGCCTTCACCAAGCCGGACGGCAACATCCGCCTGCCCAAGACGCAGCACACCTGGAACGGCGGCGGCAAGTGCGAGTCGTGCGGCGCGAACCAGGGCGAATACGACCGCGACGAAACATTGGAAGCCTACGCCTATCCGTTCATCCACGGCATCGACCCGACGGAGGTATTTAACGTGAAGTTTGACGTGATTGTTGGGAACCCGCCGTATCAGCTCGACACCGGTGGTGCAGGGAGGCAGGCAAAACCTATCTATCAACTCTTCGTTCAGCAGGCGAAGAAACTCGAGCCGCGATTCCTGACCATGATTTTTCCATCGCGGTGGTTTGCCGGCGGCATGGGGCTGGATGAGTTCAGAGAATCAATGCTCTCCGATGATCGACTGCCTCGATCGACGACTATCTCAGCGCTTCAGACGTCTTCCCGGGGATAGGCCTCAAGGGCGGCGTGTGTTACTTCCTCTGGGATCGCGACAATCGCGGGCTCTGCCGAGTCACCACTCATTTCAAGGACTGGCCTGTCTCCGTAGCAACGCGCTCACTTCTTGAAAATGGCGTGGACGTGTTTATCCGTTTTAACGAAGGCCTGTCGATCCTCAGGAAGGTCGCTGCTGTCGAAACGGGTAGCAGCAAGTCTTTGGAGCTTCCTGAGACGAAGAAGTTCATGAACCTGGTAAGTTCGATCGGCGCATTTGGGCTCGACAGCAGCTTCAGGGGCAAAGTAACGAAGTCAAGGAATGACCTCAAGGTATACAGGAACGGTGGGGTCGGGTACGTCTCAAGATCGGAAGTTGCGAACGAACAAGCCGCTTTCGACAAGTGGAAAGTCTTCATCGGCCGTGCGGGACCCGGTACAGGCAACCAAGACACCTACCCACACAGGATCATTAGCACACCATTCATCGGGGAGCCCGGAAGTATATCGTCCTGGACGTACATGCATATCGGGCAGTTCGACTCGAAGACTGAGGCGGAGAGTGTCCTGTCCTACCTCTCCTGTCGGCTGACTCGTTTCCTGATTCTATTACACAAGCCATCTCAGGATACAACACGAAAGGTGTACACGTTCGTGCCGGTCCAAGCTTGGACCAAGCGGTGGACGGACAGTGAACTTTATGCGAAGTATGGCCTCTCCGAAGGTGAGATCGCCTTCATTGAGAAGATCGTGCGCCCGATGGAGGTCACCGGCGGTGCGACTGACGAAGTCATCACCGACGCCGATGACGATGAGTAAAAGGTGAGATTCATGTCAATCGATTTTCTCGTGCGGGTCATCAACGACGCAGGTGACTGGGGGCACAAGTACATGGACATGGAGGAGGAGAAGATCGACCGGCTTACCGGAAAGGATCGGCATGGCCAAATCGAGTAAAATCACGGTGCTGGGGAACGAGATCACGGTCGTCTCGCGGGATGCAGGGGACTTCATCTCGCTGACGGACATGATCCGGGCGAAGGACGGTAACTACTTTGTGTCAGATTGGCTGCGCAATCGCAACACGATTGAGTTCCTGGGCATATGGGAGAAGGTGTACAACCCGGATTTTAATTATGTCGAATTCGACGTAATTAAATCCCATGCCGTCTTGAACGCTATAGCATCGAATTGATCGAGCCTGAAAACGTGAAGATTTAAGGCGTTGACAAGTGTCAACACGGCAATATAATAGGGATAAAATGGCCGCACGCAAGCGACACCCTCACAAAGAGATCGAAAAAGTCGTTGCGTATGCCGAGTCGATCGGATGGCGCTGTATACCCGGTAGCGGCCATGCGTGGGCTTATCTGTATTGCCCACAGGCCGACCGCAGCGGGTGTAAGGTGGGCGTGTGGAGCACTCCCAAGAACCCTGAACATCATGCGAGGCACGTTCGCAGGCAGGTGGATTCGTGTCCGCATATTCCTGATGTCGATAGTCCTGGGGATGAGAAGGCCTGATCGAATGACCAACAGCGCGATCCAATCTCCGAGGAGCGACTGTTCGCGCGAGTTTGACTTCGCGCTGGTTCTGGACGGTTTGAACGATCTGACCGACGATGTCATGGACCGGCTTTTCAAGGCCGGTTGTGACGATGCGACATTTTCGTTGCGATATGGACGGGTGTTTGCGGAGTTCAGCCGGAACGCCACGTCGTATTCAGAGGCGGTCCTCAGCGCGATTCGTGACGTGAGGCGGGCCAGCGTGGGGGCCGATCTGCTGCGGGTGAACGAGTGCGACCTGGTGACTGCGGCGGACATCGCCCGCCGCATTGAGCGTAGCCGCCAACTGGTGTCGCAATATATCAAAGGCGAGCGCGGTCCCGGCAACTTCCCCCCACCCGAGTGCTGGATTTCGGACGAGCAGCCGCTGTGGGCTTGGTGCGCGGTGAGTCACTGGCTGGTGGAGAACCAGTTGGTTCGAGCTGAAGTGCATGAACAGGCAAGATTCGCCTGGGTGGTCAACGAGTGGTTGTCCGCACAGCGCTCGCGTGCGGAGAATCCAGAGTTGGTGTCGCAGGTGGAGGCGGCGCTGGGCGCGTCCATCGATACGGACAGATCCTGAGGCGGTCGCGACTAGCGCTTTCAAACGGGGGTATACGTTGTCATCCACGCCAGACTTTTTTCCCGCCCGTCCCGCTGCCACTCCTACGATCTACGCCTTCGCCAGCACCCACCCCGATCATGCGGGGTTGCTCAAAGTGGGCTACACCGAGCGGATCGCAGCCGACCGGATCGCGGAGCAGTTTCCGTCGGGCTTGAATGCCTATCGGATCGAGTTGATCGAACCGGCGATGCGGGCGGACGGATCGAGCTTTACCGATCATGACATCCACCGGCATCTGCGCGCCCGTGGGATTAAGAACACCACGCACGAGTGGTTCAAATGCACGGTGGCGCAGGTGCGGGCGGCGGTGGTGGCCGTGCGCGAGCGGACCGCCAACGTCGAAGAACGCACGCTAAGCTTCGGCATGCGCCCCGAGCAGCGCGAAGCGGTGGAAATGACGGCGGACTATTTTCGCAAGGCCAAGCGCGAGCAGCGAGGCCACACGCCCCACTTTCTCTGGAACGCCAAAATGCGATTCGGCAAAACCTTTGCCGCATATCAACTGGCCAAGAAGATGGGCTGGACGAAGGTCCTGGTGCTGACGTTCAAGCCGGCGGTGGTCCATGCGTGGTCGGAGGATTTACAGCAGCACAAGGACTTTGAGGGCTGGCAGTTCATCACCCGCGATGGGGAACTGTCCTACGAGCAGGCGAACAAGAGGAAGCCGATCGTCTGCTTCGGCAGCTTTCAGGATTTTTTACAACGCACTGCCGGTGGTGCGATCAAGCCGCGCAACGAGTGGGTACACGACACCGAGTGGGACTGTGTAATTCTCGACGAGTACCACTACGGCGCGTGGCGCGAGAACGCCAAGGGCTTGTTTGGGGCGGATGAGGAAGACGAAGGCGAGGTGAGCGAGGAAGTGACCAAGGTCGAGGCGGAGTTTGACGAATCAATCCTGCCGATCAACACGGATCATTACCTGTATCTCTCGGGCACGCCGTTTAGGGCGCTGGCATCCGGCGAGTTTATTGAAGAGCAGATTTACAACTGGACCTACAGCGACGAGCAGCGGGCCAAGCGGGATTGGCCCACTTCCTCAAAAAATGCCCCGGGACCGAACCCTTACGCGAGCCTGCCGCGGTTGGTATTGATGACGTACACCCTGCCGGATGATATCCGGCAGGTGGCGGAGGAAGGAGAGTTCAACGAGTTCGATCTGAACGAGTTCTTTCTAGCTGAGGGGGAAGGCGAGGACGCGAAGTTTGAGCATGTGGACGAGGTGCAGAAGTGGTTGGACCTGATTCGCGGGGCGTATCGTGGCACGACGGTGGACGATTTGAAGCTGGGCAGGGACAGGCCGCCTCTGCCCTTCAGCGATGCGCGGCTGCTGGGTGTACTCTCGCATTCGTTTTGGTTCCTGCCGAGCGTGGCGGCGTGCTACGCGATGGCGAATCTGCTCAAGGCGAGACAGAACACGTTCTATCACGATTACAAGGTGGTGATTGCGGCGGGATCCCGCGCGGGCATTGGCGCGGCGGCGCTGCCGCCCGTGCTGGACGCGATGGACGAACCGCTGGCGAGCAAGAGCATCACCCTGTCTTGCGGGAAGCTGACGACCGGCGTCACCGTCCGGCCGTGGGCAGGGATGCTGATGCTGCGCAAGTGTAGCAGCCCGGAGACGTATTTTCAGAGCGCGTTTCGCGTGCAGTCGCCGTGGACGGTGTTGGATGAAGCGGGCCAAGAAATTGTCGTGAAACCCGAGTGTTACGTCTTCGACTTCGCGCCGAACCGGGCGCTGCGGCAGATCGCGGATTACGGCTCGCGGCTGGCGACGGACGAAGCCACGCCGGAGCAGCGGGTGGCCGAGTTGGTTGGATTCCTGCCGGTGCTGGCCTACGACGGCAGTTCCATGCGACAGCTCGACGCGGAGGCGATTTTGGACATCGCCACCGCGGGCACGAGCGCGACGCTGCTGGCCAAGCGGTGGGAGAGCGTGCTGCTAGTGAACGTGGACGACAGCACGCTGGGGCGATTGATGAAGGATGAGGCCGCGATGAAGGCGCTGATGAGCATTGAGGGGTTTCGCAATCTCAATGCTGATCTGGAAACGATTATAAATCGTTCCGAGCAGATCAAAGACGCCAAGCGAAAGGCAGGCGAGGGTGAGGAACCCAGCGCGAAAGAGAAGAAGGAACTGACGGAAGCCGAGAAGGAACGCAAAACCTTGCGCAAGCAGGTGCAGGAGAAGCTCATCAAGTTCGCGGCCCGCGTGCCGGTGTTTATGTACCTGACCGATTACCGGGAACAGCGATTAAAAGATGTTATCACCAAGCTGGAGCCAAAGCTATTCAAAAAGGTCACCGGGTTGACGACCGAGGACTTTGAGCGGCTGGTGAGCCTTGGCGTGTTCAACAGCGCATTGATGAATGACGCAGTTTGGAAGTTCCGGCGCTATGAAGATTCGAGCCTGCGCTATATGGGGATCAGCCGGCACAAGGGATTGGACGTTGGTTTGTTCGATACGGCGCTTACAGAAGAGGATTTCAAGGCGACGTTTCAAGGGCTGGCGACGGAGTGATATGAGCAAGCACTTCCTCGCAGGACTTTTCCATACCTTACGCCAAGCCGTCTTTAACCCGGCGCTATCGCTGTCCCCTGGCCCCCCCACGAATCACCAGCTATGTTGCGTGCATGGGTGTTGTCGCGATGAATGTTATCCCGGATCGGGGAGAACCTGGACATCTTCTGGCTGAAGGACAAGAGCCTGGAAGATAGCGACGATCTGCCAGCGATGAGGCTGGAGGCTGTAGGTTAGAGGCTGCAGGAAGCAAACGGCGCTCGATCAGTTCACCGCGATCGCGGCGGAGCTGCGCAATAACTAACGGGCGGAGTTGGGGAAGCGCGGGTAGGGTTGGAGCGGTTGGCAGACCGACCCACAATCAGCGCCACATAGTCATTGACGGATGCCACAACGTGGCTACATCCCATAGCCCAGCGGCAAGCAAATTGCGGCGCCGTCGCCGCGATGAGCGCCGCCCTGGGTGTATGCCCCAAAAAAAATATTCTCTGCGAGCGTCGTCGTGCGGCGACACCGCCGCAC
>JAIOPX010000313.1 GCA_021413705.1 Planctomycetota bacterium
GGAGTCAGGAGTCAGGGGTCAGGAGTCATGGGTCAGGGGTCAGGGGTCAGGGGTCAGGGGTCAGGGGTCAGGGGTCAGGGGTCAGGAGTCAGGAGTCAGGAGTCGGCTTTCTGACCCCTGACCGCTGACCGCTACGAAAACATATCTCGTGGCAGTTTCTGCAACCTTCGCACCGAGACCCTGGCCACGGCGTCCCAGGCCACTGCGCTGAGCATATAGCCCCCTTCGCTGTCCCGGCTGGCGAAAATGCCCAGGTCTTGATCGCACGATGACTCCGCGAACCGATCGGGTGTCACCAGCGAGCCGTCCTTCAATTGCAGTTCGATGATGGCGCCGTCTTGTCGCTCCAGCCACAAGCGCCGGAACATGGCGGCAGTTGGGTGGGGCTCAATGACCAGATCGCTGGACGTGCTGAACTCTTCCAGTTCTTCCGTTTCCTGACTGGGATATCGCGTGCTGGGGGCCGGATCGGGCAGCATTTCCTCCAGCGATTCCATGGGCTCCAGGCTTTCGATCGACTGCGAATCGTCGGCAAGCGTCCAAGACCCCTTGCTCACGACGGTCGCCTCGGCCTCTTCCTCCGGCTCGCTGTAGTCTGGAATGACGAATCGGGCCTGACAATGCGGACACTGCCCTGGCCGCCCTTGCAGGCTGGAGGGGCCGTTGAGCTTGTGGCCATTGGGGCAGAGGAAGACGATGTTGTCTTCAGGGGGGGGAGATGCGGCGGCCTGCCCTGGCACTTTGATCTTTTCGCCGCACTTGGGGCATTTGCCTGTCTGCCCGGCCTGCTCGTCTTTGCAAATGATGCTGTGCCCTTGGGGGCAATGCACTTTGATCACCATGAGCCAGATTTCCCACGTCGCATGTCGATTCGAAATTCGCCTGAAAAGTACCAGTCCCCACGAGCCAAAGCACCAGCGGAAGAGGATACCCTGAATCCTAGCTCCCTGAATCCTAGCTCACTCTACCGTTGCTTGACAGTATGCCACTGCTTGAAAGCCGCCGAATTGAGCCCCAAGGCACGGAGGATCAGCCGGCACGCCGACCATCGCTGCGCGACGGTGCCCGCGTCCGGTCTCCCGCACGCGACCAGAACCGCAAAAACCGGGGGCTAGCGCCAGGCGGCTGATCTGCGTCCCAATCAGCCGGCCCGGCGTCTGATCTCTTGGGGCGAACTTGACATCGTAGGCGGCTCTGCGAAACTAGGGCCACTGTCGGTGGGAGGCGGCATTCGCCCCGGCCGAATGGCGGTCAGTTTTCGTTTGCATACCGAGTAGCGCCGTGCCGATCACCGTTGTCTGTCGTAGTTGTCACCAGCGCTTTCAGGTCAGCGACAAGTTCGCCGGCAAGCAAGGCCCGTGCCCCAAGTGCAAAGCGACCATCTACATCCCCAAGCCGGAGGAAGAGGTCAAGATCCACACGCCGGAGCACAGCGAGGCTTCGGCAAAGGGGGTGTCGGGGCAGCTTGTGCTCAAGCCCATCGCTCGGGAAAAAACCAAGCTGGCCACCTGGCAGATCATTGCCTTGGCGGTGGGCTTGGTGGCGGTATTGGTCGGCGCGATTGCGATGCGCTGGTTTCCCGCGTATCAGCATCTGGCGGCCATCGTGGGACTGCTGCTTATCTCCGCGCCTCTGACAGCCGCAGCCTATGCCTTTCTGCGCGATCCAGAATTGGAACCCCACAGCGGTCTGGCGCTCTGGACGCGGGCCGCCATCTGCGCGGCCATCTACATGGGCTGTTGGGCGTTTTATGTGTGGGGCATGCCCTACTTCGTCCCTTGGGCGATGGCTAAAACGAGCGGCGATATCTGGAAATGGGTTTTTGTCGGTCCCTTTTTCGGCCTGGCCGGCGCGACGGCGGCCCTGGCCACGTTCGATCTCGACCTGGGTAACGGCTTCTTTCATTTTTGTTTCTATGTGGTCATCACCCTGCTCTTGGCGCTGACAATGGGATTACAACCGTGGTAGCCATCCGCGAGATCCCTGAAGTGGCCGGGTTGGAAAATCGCAGTTCGCTGGTGCGCATCCCGCCCGAGCTCGATGTGCCGCTCACTCCGCGCGTGCGCGGGTTGATCGACTCTCAAGAGTTCCGCCGGCTCTCGAAGATCAGCCAATTGGGGCTGGTGTCGCTAGTCTACCCAGCGGCGATTCACACGCGATTTGAGCATTCACTGGGGGTCTATCGGCTGGCGCTGTTGTATCTGCAACGGCTTTCTTACGACCCGCGTTTCACGGCGGCCGTGGGAACGGCGGACGCGGAACTGCTCATTGCAGCGGCCCTGTTGCACGACTTGGGGCATTGGCCGTTTTGCCACCCGATCGAAGACATCCGCTTGCCGAGCGTGCCGCGACACGAGTTGTTTGCCAACAGTTTCCTCCTGGAAGGGGAGATTGCCGATGTGCTGCGCGACGAATGGCACATCAACCCGCGCGACGTGGTGGCACTCCTGTCGGAAAAACCGCGAGATCCAACCCGGCGGATCCTTTCGAGCATCCTTTCCGGGCCGATCGACTGCGACAAGATGGACTATCTGGCGCGGGACAGCCTGCATGCCGGGGTTCCTTATGGCCGCAATTTCGACACGGGGCGGCTGATTGGCAGCCTCTGCCTCAACGAACGCGGAGATGGCCTGGCCATCAGCGAAAAAGGAAAGACGGCGGCGGAGATGATGGTCTTCGCCAGGTATGTGATGTTCAGCGAAGTCTACTGGCATCACGGCGTCCGCTCCGCCACCGCGATGTTGCAGCGGGCGTTCTACATGCTCTGCGGATCATTGGACCTCGACAGCCTGTTTCGTTTCAGCGAAGCGGCACTCATTCGGGAGTTGAGCGAGGCGGCGGTTGGCACCGGCGCGGCGGAATTGATCGACGGGTTGTTTGGCCCGCATCGGCGGCTCTACAAACGAGTCGCACAATTCAGCTATTTTGAGCAGCGCGAAGTCTACGACCGACTCGCCCGTCGTCCGTACGATTGGCTGGTGGCGTGTATCGAGCGGTTGGCCGACCTGGCCAGCGCGGTACTGAGACGTCGGGTGGCCCCGCACGAGATTCTCTTGGACGCCCCGCCCGTGGCCCGCGAAGTGGAGTTCAATATCGACGTCCACTTCCCGAAGGAAGGCCGCTATCGCCCCTTGCGCGACGTGTCGCCGGTGGTGCGAACCTTGGCGCTGGAGCAGTTTGACGACTATGTGAAACGGGTGCGAATCTTCGCGCATCCAAGGCTTGTGGAAGAACTCAGCGGCCTGAAAGACCTGATCGGGCTACTCAGCGAGGCGATCGACCAGACGGATCGAAAGTAGCAGGCACACTCCGTGCGCCGTAGCTGGAATGGTTCACGCTTCTGTCGGAAAACGGCGATTTCGATCAGCCGCAGGGCGCTAGCCCCCGGTTTGGCGCCGGCTTCCCGCACAGAACCGGACGCTAGCGCGTGGCGGCTGATAAAAATCAGCCGCAGGGCGCTAGCCCCCGGTTTGGCGCACCGAAAAATGACAGGCTCGGAGTGTGCCTACTACATTGCCGCCGAAAACCTTCAACCATGTGTACCATGATCTCCAGTGCCAGCAGATCGGCCCGGGCAATCACATGCCGGGCGCTACGGCTTCCCAGCGAACGCACCATTTCTTCCAGCACGTCGAGATGCATCCGCATCGCCTGGCGTGCCGAGACGCCTGCCTTCACCAACAAATCGGCCAACTGGGCCATCTCGTCGGTCAGATTTCCCGAACCCATGATGACGTAGGCCCGCAACAGTTCGCGATAGTGAGTCAGCAGGGCAGGGGGGATGAGTGCGTCTTGCGCGTCGTGGCCGGCCACGCTTTCAGAATCTGTAGACAGCGCTGAATCAACGGGGGGCTTACGCCCCCCGCTCGCCTTACTCACATCGGTTTTGCCCGCCAGCATGGCTTCCAGATCGTTGATGACCGCCCGTTGCTGTGCCAGCAGCCGATCCGCTTCCTGATGTTCCTGCGACAGTCGCTGGCGCTCCGCTTCGACCAGACGGCGATTGTCGCGCGTCAGTGCCGTTTTCTGGACCGCTTTGGCAACCGTCCAAATCAACATTTGGGAAGTCGTACCCGCGATCCGCAGATAGGCGTCTGCTCCCGCCTCAAAACAATCACCCAGGAGTTCCTGTTCCGGCTCATCGCCGAGCACCACCACGGGTTCATCCGAACCGCCGGCACGGATCCCGGCAACTAAGGCGAACGCATCGAGTTCGTGGTCCTCATGACTTGCCAGCACAACGTCAAACACTTCGTCGCGCAGCCGGGCCATGCCTGCGGCGGCGCCGATCGCCTCTTCCAACAGCACGTCACTTCGGCTCTCGGAAACCAAAGCCTCAGCCAGCCGGCCTCCCGTTCGCTGATAGCCGGTGATAAACAGCACCCGCAATCGCGGCGGCAAATGACGACATGCCGTCGCCTGCCGGGCGCCGCTAGCTTGCTGATTGGGTAGAGTGGCCATCTTGGTTGACTGCAGGGCGGAGTCGAAAAGATTTGGGGAGCGGATGGTACGCTGTAGGAGTAGAAAGGTCAACCGCGCAGTAGGTCCGCTCTGCCGGAGCGGACCTGGGGAAGCAGCGAGAAATATCGTGAGGGATCATGGAGACCGTGCTCCAGCATGGGGGTCTCTTGAGCCGCAAGTTCAAGACCGTAACCCGTGAACTACCTTGATCCCTGGGCTGGCAATGCTGGCACTGTTATCTTGTTGATATGCCGGAGCGACTTTATGGACAGGACGTCAGAACCTCAATCGTTGCTGACTTTCATCCCGTGATGGAAAGGGAGAAGCGCCGACGCCGCAAACGGGTGCTTGGATTCGCTGAGCGATCAGCTACCTCGCCGCTTGCTCCACCAGGCCACACCCAGCCCGATCAGACCTAACGCCGCCAGAGCCAGCGTACTCGGCTCAGGTACGGCGAGTACGGCATTGCTGTATTGCAACCAGACCTGCGTGTCGTCTCCCCCCACGGAACTTCCCAAGACCACGTTGAACGTGCCCCCGTAGGGATTCAGAGGCGCGAATTGCGAGTCGTTAATCGTGAACTGGTTCGTTCCTGTATAGCCGATCACATTGCTCGTCGCATCGGCGATCATCCAGGCGTAAGACGCCGTGTTATTGAAGTCGTTGACGACCCCCACGGCGTTGGCGAGCGTCAGACCGATCAGCTCGACGGTAAATGGATTGCTGCTGGTGGCGGTGATGGTCAGCGTGCCGGTAATGTCCAACAGATCCCAACCGGGATCATTGCCGGCCGTGCCCGTGGGTGTGGGATTTGCCGCACCCACATCGTTGATCTCGAATTCGTAGGCACCCAGCATGTCCCAAACTTCATTGCCGAGTTGAGCCAACGTGCCAGGGCTGTTACCGGGTGCAATTGTGGAACCGGAACCAACGGTAAGGTTCCCGACGACGGTGCCGGTTCCCTTGAGCGTCTGTCCGCTTGCCAGGACAAGATCGGCCGTTCCTCCCAACCCGGTAGTGTCCAGAATAGCGCTGGAAGCCAGCGTGATGAGTGTCGATCCAGCGATGTTGTTGTTCGACGCGTGAAGCAACGCCAGCGTACCCTGGCTGATGGTGGTGTCGCCGGTGTAGGTATTGGCGCCGCTAAGAGTCCAGACGCCGAGACCGGTTTTGGTGACGGGTCCTGTTCCTGTGCCGATAATACTCGCCACACTACCGTCAGCCACTCCCTTGAGCGTCAATCCGAACCCAGCGCCGGTGATTGTGCCCACATTCGTCAGATTGAGAGTGCCACTATCGGAAGCGATCGTCGAGCCGGATGCCAGCGTTACCAACCCGGCATAGTTGTTTGTGCCGCTGACGTTAACCAGTGCGCCGTTCTGGCCAAAAAAACCGTTTCCATCGAGGGTCAGTGCCTCAGCACCTACCGAGACACCCTGAATTTGCAAAGTCGCTCCATTACTAACCGTCGTTCCTGTCGCGGTTGAACCCAGCGCCGAGGCGTTCTGAACATTCAGAATGCCGTTGCTGACCGTCGTCAAGCCGGCATAGGTGTTGGTTCCATTGAGTATTGTGGTCCCCGAGCCCGCCTGAATAACTGCTCCTGTTCCTGAGATGACGCTGCTGAAGTCGGTGCCTTGCGTCAGAGTGTTAATCCGATTGAAGGCGAGCGTCGCATTGTTTGAAATTGCGCTGAGAGGACTGAGGCTACCCGACCCACCGCCGTTGCCAAGTTGTAAAGTGCCGATGTTAATACTTGTCTCGCCGGTGTAGGTATTCGCGCCGCTGAGAGTCCAGGTACCGATGCCGTTCTTATTTAAACGGGTTACATGGGGGCTGGTGCCGTTGGCGATCGCGCCACTTTCCAAGCCGGCACCGGTGCCAGTAAGGTTCAATGCCGACGTGCCGGCGGTTCCCGCGTTTGTGATGCCTCCGCTCAGCGCGAAGGTGGTGGTGCCGCTGGCATCCAGGGTATAAACGCCGCCGGTAGTGGTCGTGAGATTAATGACCCGATTGCTGCTGCCTGCGGTGCTGCCAATGTACTGGAGGATGCCGGTGTCGGAGAGAGCAATGATGCTGGCAGCCCCGATGGCGGGCGTACCGAGAGCGTTGGGAGTACTGCTCCCGGCGTTTTGAATCGTGTTGAAAGCAAGCGTGCCGGCACTGATCGAAGTTGTGCTGTTGTAGGTGTTGAGTCCAGTCAGCCTCAGCGTGCCTCCGACGCCGCTCTTTATGATATTTGTACCTGACATCGTCGCGTCGATGAGTAGATCATACTGGGCATTCCCTCCTGTGACGTAAAACGTCTCCCCCGAAGCGGAGAGATTGCCGCTGATTTGCCCCTGACCGCCCGATAAGGGTGTGCAGTTTATCGTGGTGCCTGTCACACTCAAGGTGCCCGATCCCGTGTTGATCCTGCTGGTAAACCCATCCACGGGAATCCAAACCGACAGATTGCGAATGCTATACGTGCCCCCACTGCCTGAGTTGATGATGGGCGTAGTGTTAGCCGTTGAGCCGATGGGATTGATGACCACATTGAATACGGTGTCGGTGGTGCCGTTGAAATCTAACTGGCCGGTGCCATTGATATTGATCTGACCTTGATTGGCCGATCCACCGGTGGTGATCTGATCGGTACTGTTGCCGGTGTACTTCACCAACGCCCCACTATTGATCGTCGTCGCAAAGTTGGTAGCAGATCCGATGGCATTTGCAGTACCGCTCTTGTTCAGGTGCAGTTCGCCGCCATTGACCACGACAGTACTGATCGCATTTGATGTACTGCCCGAGAGTTTGAGCGTGCCCGCTCCAGATTTCGTCAGTGCGAAGCCCCCAGTGATTGAACCGTTAATGTCAAGGATGTCGGAGGCGGTGTCGGTGCGGATGACCAGTTCGGTGCCCGGGGTCAACCCGGTTCCTCCGCTTATGGTGCTCGTACCACCGCCGGACTTGATGATTGCTGGCACGGTGAGCGTGGTGGCCGCGTTCTGATTGAAGTTCACGCCGCTGCCCGCCAGATTCAAGGAGAGCAAAGTGATATTGCCTTGGTTAGCTGGTGTCGCCGTAAGCTTCACATGGTTGCTGGCGGTAACCGTATTGACGGCCGCCGTATTGGCGTCCGTGCCATAGGCCAGGGCGCGGACATAAGTGCCGACGCCATTCATGGCGGCGTAGTCCGCCCCATTGAAGAAGACGCCCTTATCGATGAACCCCGCGCCCTGCGCAGTGATGTTGATGCTGCTATCCGTGCCGTTGGTTCCGGGAGCGCCGGCCTTGACGAAGTTGAGCGTGGACTGGGCGCCACGCGCCGCCAGCGAGCTGAACGTAAGTGACACCGTTTGCAACGCGGTGCGCGTGACTTGAACCGTGTTATCGCTGGTCGAAATTTGTCCCCCCACAAACGCCGGGGTAGACAGCGCGCCGAGATTTTGCGACTTAGCGCCGCTTGCGGTTGTATTGTCGTAAATAAATGTTCCCCCTTGTCCTGCGAACGTCAGCGCTGATACCGGCGAAGCATTCAGCGAACCGCCGGCGCCTGCATCGACCTTGAGCGTGCCGCCGGAGGTGGTCGTCGCTCCGAAGGTGGCGGTGCCGACTGCGCCGATCGTGGTGGCGCCGGTGTAGGTGTTGGCCGCGGCGAGAACCAGCGTGCCCGCACCGAGCTTCGTCAGGCCGCCCGTGGTTTGGGCCAACGGAGTGCTGACGGTGAAGGTGTTGGCTGCGTCATAGATATCCAAGCCAATGGTCTTGGTGCCGGTTTGGGTGACAGCATGGCCGGAGATAGAACCCGACGAATAAGAGTTCAGCGTTGTTCCGGTGATCTGCAGAGTGCCTCCGTTGAAGACTAGTGAGTTGGCGTTTCCCAAATTAGCCGTTGCGCCGACGCTCAGTCTGCCACCGGTGAGTGTGGTGGTACCGGTGAACGTATTGGCACCCGCGAGAGTCCAGATTCCGTTGCTTATGGTCAAGGCGGTCGGGTTGCCGGGAGAGTTGTTCGGGATAACGCCGTCAATCTTGGCTTGTGCTTGGAATACACTACCCACCGTTACGGTGGCGCCCGTCAAAGTAAGCGTTTTGCTGCCGGCGCCGGTTGCGGTGAAATTGTTGGTAAGAATGAGGGGTCCCTGGCCCGCCACGTTTAACGTCATGACGCCGCTGGTTCCCGCCAGATTGATAACTCGGTCAGATACATCCCCACCTCCGAAGTAGGTCAAAGTCCCAGCGGTACCGATGGAAATGGTGCCATCGGCAACAGTCATCGGTTGTCCCAACGAACTGGGCACGCCAATATTCTTGAGTCCGCCGAAAGTCTGAACACTATTACCTACGCCTACCGTACCAACGCTGATCGTACCGGCGGTGATCGTGGTCGGGCCGGTATAAGTGCTTGTACCCGTAAGCGCTAGCGTACCCGTGCCGGCCTGAGTCAGGCCCTTGGTGATGCCATTCGTCCCGTTGGATACGATGCCGCTGATGATCAGCGAACTCCCGTTTGCTGTGACTGTGCGGACCGCACTGCTCCCCGTTGCGCCCAAATCGACCGTGCCGCCGCTGGAGAGCGTCATTTGCATTGAGCCGCTGAAAGTCCAGTCGCCGTTCCACTGCGATGCGATGTCGGCATAGATTCCCGCACCCTGGTTGATCGAATCGAGCGTCGTTCCACCTGCGATGTATAACGAGGTTCCCGCTTTGATATTATTCGAGTTCCCGACAATCGAGAGGGCGCCTTGGTCGAGGTACAAGCCGCCGGTGTAATTAAAACTGCCTGAGGAACTTCCGAACGTCAATTTCCCCGTACCGGTCTTATGCACGGCGACTTTTCCGCCTCCCACTCCGTCTGAGATGCCGGTCGAAGCGCCCGTAACGGAATAGGTGATCCCCGTGAATGTGCTCGCTCCTGCGACACTGAAGTTCAGGTTCTGAACATTGCCCGTACTTGCCGTTCCCGTAAAAGTCCTGGCGCCATTGAACGTCAACGTATTCGCCGTGCTGCTGTTGGTGATGTTGAAGTTCGCTGAACCGCCGCCGCTGCCCAGCGTGATATTGGCGTTGACGTTCTGATTGGCGACGAGATTGGAGTTCAGTGTAATTCCACCGCCGTTATTAAGCGTCAGGCTTTGTGCCCCCGTGCCAATGGTGTACGCCGCGGCGGAGGCGGAGTCGAAGGTGATCGTATTGATCGTAACTCCACCGACGCCTAGATCAAGAATGTCAGAAGCGCCGCCGGCATTGTTGAAGGTTGCTGTGTCGCCCGAACCAGGGACGGGCGTGGCGCTCCAGTTGGTTCCAGTGGCCCAAACGGTATCTGTAGTGCCATTCCAGGTAGCGTTGGCGGCGTAGGCCGATGGTTCTGAGCCTGCTTGGCCAGCGAGAGCCACGAGCATGACGATCCCCATACGCCACAGGGGGTGATGATGGCCGGTGGACATGCAGCCTTGCGCTAGGTACACCAGGGGTGACGCGAGCGATGGGATAATCTTCCTCATGAGCGTTCTCGTAGTTGGAAAAAGAAAAAAGATGGGCTGAAAGCAACTGTTGCTGAAAAGATTGCTAGTGTAAGTTGATGAATGTCTGAGGAGGAGTACTTGCCTGCTTCGGCGTCGGCGCAACAAAAAACACGACGAATGCACCGCGCCATCCTCAGGATGCCCGCGGTAAGTTGGTCGTGCTTTTTTCTAGTTTAGGGTCATTAAGCAAGGGGGTGCGGCAACAACTCCTTTGTAATGATTGAGTAAACTGATTGGGAATCTTCTCTCTCTTATTATCTTAACCAAAACTAGGTGGCTAAACCGGACAAAACATTGTCTATTTGAGACAAAGGGGCTATTCTCCGCACCGATAATCAGACCAAGCGGTTTAACCCGGAAGCGAGTACGGGCCGGATGGAATGGCCGTAAAGATGAATCTGCAAGGGAAATTGCTGGGGGTTCTCATCTTGTTGTGGGGGTTCGTGAAAGTGACGGTGTGGCTTTCGTAATTGATCGAGAGACCAGACGAGCCGAGCGAGAGTTTTCGCGCCAGAATTTCGCAGGTGGCTTTTTTTGCTACTAGATTTTTGGAGCAAATCTGATAGGGTGATTCATGTGTCAAACGGCGGTATTCGCTCCTGGAAGAGCGAAACGCCTGACATGTGCGAGGTATCCTATCAGAGCTTGGGCTGAAGCGTAAAAAACTTCAGGATCAGGTATCAGAAGAGCCCGCCCCAAAACGCCTAAACCGCGTCGTGGGGCGGGCTCTTTTCGTTGATAGGCGGTTGATTTTCGACGCAAAGACGCGCAAAGAAGAGAAAGGAAAAGGAAGGAAGAGGTTTTGGAACGCTCATCAGCGCTAATCTACGCTCATCAGATTCCCGGCGCGCCGGGATTAGCGCTGATGAGTGTTCCCTACTTCTCCTGCCGCGCTGATGCTGCGCGCATTGGAGTACAGCCTTCAGTCTGCACTGACCAAACAACGGGGAACAACCGGAGAGCACTGGGAGAACCCCGGCTCGCCGGGACCTGCGGCAGAGCGGAGAACAGACCGGAGAACAAGCGGCGAACACAATCGGCAACCTTTTGCCGAGCAACAAGTTGCGACGGAGAACACGAGAAATACTCAGTAGGGTGGGTGCTTGCACCCACGCGGCGGCAACAGCGTGTGGACGTGGT
>JAIOPX010000137.1 GCA_021413705.1 Planctomycetota bacterium
GGCGGGAATGCCCAGGGCCGTGAGATCTTCCGGATCGGGAGACATGTGCATCTGGGCGGAAGTCAGATCGAACTGGGCCTTGTCCATGATCCGATTCAGCAAAGCATCGGTAATTTTCGCGCCGGGAACTTCCTTGAGCAGAGATTGCCTGAGTCCAGGGCCGTAAAACGGACGCAGATCGGCAGGGATGCCGGTCTGCTTCGCGTTGGGAGTCATCCCGGCTCGTTTGAGAAGTCTCGCGGCCTGCTCAGGGGTCATATGCAACCGGCCCCCATTCTTCTGGACCTTTTCCAGAATCTTCATGGCTTCACTGTCTTTTTGCTCGGCCAACTTCAGTACGGCCTCTTCCACTTGCAAAGTATCGAAGTCCTCGCCCAGAGCAGGAGTAGCGCCATGCCGCATGTCGGGATGGGCTTCCTTGCTGGCTAGCAGGTCTTTCCATTGGGCCGCAAACAGGCTGATGGGAACATGGTGTGAGTTCCAACCCGTGGGACGGCCTTTGACGCTACCGGTTCCGTTGATGGCGGTGTTGATGCCGACGACCCGCCCCGAGAGATCGAACAACGGTCCGCCCGAGTCGCCAGGCTCGATAGGACAATTCGACACCACGTCCGACTCGCTATGTTCCATCACGCGGCCAAGACGCAGCGGCGGATTGCGACCAATCACGATGCTGCCGGGATGCCCGGTGGCCAGCACCCACTCGCCGGGACGGGCGGATTCGGGCGGAGCGACAGGTGAAAACGGCCAGCCCCCAGCGGGAGCCGGATCGGTGATGCGGGCCATGCCGGTGTCCACTTCATGATCCATGCCCAGCGACACGCCTTTCACCACGCGGCCATCGGCAAAGCGAATGGTAAGCGGTGTGCCTGGAGATTGAACGACATGGCCAACGGTCAAAATCAACCCATCGGCGGAGACGAGCACGCCGCTGCCGGAACCATCGGTGCCGGCATCCTTCTTGCCGGAGTCCGAAACTTTGACGATCAAACCCACGGTGGACTCGACGCACCTGGGGGCCACGGTTTTGGTCTTGGCTTCCAAGGTTGCGGCGGCCGGACTCGGCACGGCGGTGGAGTGCGCGTTGGCGGATGTCTTCGTCGATGATGTCTTGGTATGGGGCTCGGCGGCCCAACTGGGTTGCGCAAACCAAGCGGCCAGCAAGGCGACGGCCGGGATCAGCACATTGAGTTTCACGAAGAGTTGTTTCACCGTGTAATTGCGCATAACAAACGGTATCCTAGGGAGTTGATTTCTTTTCGGGCTGCTTGGCTTGGTACTGCGCGAGCGTCTTATTGGCGTTGGCCTTCTCCGGCTCAGACGCCTTCTCGACCGCCAGGGTTTGAAACTCAATGGCCTTGGCCACGTCTCCTCGGGTGAAGTAGACGCGGGCCAGCGTGTCGAGAATATCGCTTCGGTTCCCCTTGGCGATTTCATTGGCCCGGAGCGCCGCGGTCAGGGCCACATCCAAGTCTGGATTCTCAAAGGGAAGCTCTGGATCGACCATCGCCCAGGCGATCAGGTTCAGAATGTTGGGATTGTCCTTGTACTCTTTCTTCTCCAGCAGTTGGCGATAAGCGGCGGAGGTGTTGGCGGCCGTCTTGGGCGCATCTTGAGGAGCGGGCTTGGCAGGGGACGCGGCGGCGGGCGGAGCAGGATCCTTGGCAACGCCCTTTTGGGCTCTATATTCCGCCAGTGCCTTTTTGTTCTCGTTGTCCGCGTCTTCCGTTTCCACCGCCTTGGTCTGAAATTCGATCGCCTTGTCCAAATCGCCCCGCAGGGAATGCACGCGAGCCAGCGTAGACAGGACGGCCGGGTTCGGGCCGGTAATCTCGTTGGCGCGAAGAGCCGCCTTGAGTGCCAGATCGAGGCATCCTTTGGCGCTGCGTGCTTCTGGAGTGGCCAACTCCAGGGCCATGTGATAGAGCAGGTCGGCATTGTCCTTCTGGCTTGCGTAGAGTTCCTCCGCCAGGGCGATTGCCTCTGGATATTGTTTCTTTTGTAGGAGGACCATGAATTTCGCCTGCTTCAATTCGGCCATCTTGGGATGGTCTTGAATCAGTTTGTCGATGGCCGCCAGATTGCTCGAGCTGACCAATTCGGCCAGTTGGGCCTGAATGTCTTCCGCCTCTGCCGTCTCCGCTTGTTCGGCCGCGGCGAATTTCTGAGCATCGAACGTGCCGGCCACAACCTCCTTCAAAACCACGTCAAGCTTCATGGGGTGGCCGATCCAGGCGATCTTGGAATCCTTGCCGACCACGAATGTGCAGGGGATGCCACCCTGGGCTGCAGCAGTCAGCCAGGCTTTGGTCATCATGCCGTTGGCGTCATCCATCGCGACGCGATACTGCATCTTGTCTCCCATTTTCTTCACGAATGCAGGAACCCCGGAAGCATCCTGCTCCATGCAATTCATGCCGATGATGGTCACCTCGGGGTTCTTTTTCTGAAGCTCGTTCAAGTGGGGAATGGCTTCGGCGCAAGGCCCACACCAAGTGGCCCAGAATTCGACGATATAGATCTTGCCCGGCTCGAACTTCTCGACGGCCTGTCCTTGGATCCATTTGGACACGGCCAGCGCCGGCGCGGGATCACCCACATGGAGCGTGGCCTTGGGCGCCACTTCCGGTTCCGCTGCTTCCGCAACCGTGAGTTTCTGCTGGAGCTGTTGAAGTTTAGGCGCAATCTCTGCCGGTACCTTGGCGAGTTGATCTTCGGTCGAAACGGGGCCGTCGAAGAGAACTTTGCCCGCCTGGTCCTTGGCCAGCAGGTGTTCTTCCTGGCCCGGCTTGGTGGTCAGAGTCAGCGTGTGCTCGCCGTCCGCTAGCGCTCGTGTATAGGTTGCATTGTCTTGTTTTGCTTCCGAGCCAGCCTCGGTCGCTGTTGAACCTGGGGCAACGGACGGGGGCGCGGCCTCTTCCGCTCCCAAGGAGCAGGGAATGGCCAGCCCGATGACAACCGAAAGAATGACTCTCTGCAATTTGCGATTCATCATGAAGGATCCTTTTGAGAACATTGTAACAGTACGATGGGCGAGCCTCCAAACGATGTGTCCTGTCGATCATCATGCGCAGCGCTCTGCGAACTCATGACCCGGCAACATAGGAAGTCGTACATATTAGGCAACAGGCGGGTGGGCCGGTGTGGCCACGGTATTGGGGCGGGGTGCGTGGGGTGGGAGACTCAAGGCTGGCGGTGAAGAAAAACCCTATTATAATGCGATTTATCTGCCGATGTCAAATCCTCGACGAAGTTGTGGAAGTATGACGAATTCCCCCCCTGGCACCCCCCCCTGCCTCCTGAGTCTCGTCGGCAACACGCCCCTGATTCCTTTGCGGTTTGAGCCGGAAGGACTCACGATCTATGCGAAGTGTGAGTTTCTCAATCCCAGCGGCAGCATCAAAGACCGCTTTGCGGTTGCGGTCCTCGCAGACGCCAAACGGCGGGGCATTTTGCACCGTGACTCCGTCGTCCTCGAATGCACCAGCGGCAATACCGGCATCGCCCTGGCCATGGTCGGCGCGGCTCTGGGGTTGCCGGTCACGATCCTGATGTCCCAGAGCGCAAGTGTGGAGCGACGCCAGATCATGCGCCACTTTGGGGCCGAGGTAATTCTATTCCAAGCGGATGCCGGATATCGCACGGGTATTGATATCGCTCGCTCCATGGCTGAAAAGGATAGCCGCTACTTCCTTCCCAGTCAGTTCGACAACCCGTTGAACGCCGAAGACCACGAACACTTCACCGCGCAGGAGATTCTGCAACAGGCGCCCCAGCCGATCGATTGCTTCGTGGCTGGCTATGGGACAGGCGCCACGCTGGCCGGCGTGGGGCGGGGATTGAAAAAATGCTACCCCAAGATATCCATCGTGGCCATGGAGCCGGCGGAAGCGGCGATGCTCTCCGGCGAATGTCCCTGCTGCCATGCGATTGAAGGTGTGGCCGGCGGATACCTGCCTCCGTTATTGAGCACCGCGCCGCTAGATGGCGCCGTCAAAATCTCCAGCCAGGAAGCGCTCACAATGACGCGTCGCTTGAGCCGCGAGTTTGGCTTGCTGGTGGGAACTTCCTCGGGCGCCAACGTCGTTGCAGCGCTGAAGCAAGCACAGGAACTTGCCCCCCAGGCCACAGTCGTCACCATCTTGTGCGACCGGGCCGAGCGCTACTTCAGCACCAAGCTTTTTATAGAGGAGCCGGCCCTGTGAAATTGCCACGGAAAACCATCACGTCCAATCCTTCTCGTAAAGCGAGGAAGCAACTCGTGCTTCTGCCTTGGAGAAACGTACTGACAACGCTCGTATTTGGGCTCGCTGCTGCTCGCTGCACGGCTGCCGACAGCGCTTCGCTTGAGCCGCCCGTCCACCTGCCGGATGGCGCGGAGTTTACAACCTGGGACGTCCCGCCGGCCTTTGCCAAAACTTATTACGTGGATCAGGCCAACCCGAAGGCAGCGGACGAAAACCCTGGCTCCGAGGCACTGCCGTTTAAGTCGATCAATCGAGCGGCGCAGGTGCTCGAGCCGGGCGACCGCGTGATTGTCGCCGCCGGAGTGTACCGGGAACGGGTTCGACCGGCGCGCGGAGGCACCGAGCCCGCGAAGATGATCCACTATGAAGCGGCCCCCGGCGCCGAGGTAGTCATCTCCGGCTCGCGCGTTTTGAAAACAGCGTGGAAAAAGTCCCACCGCAAAGGGAACGAGCGCGATCAGGGGGTCTGGACGACTCAACTGCCAGGAGAGCTATTCGCCGGAGAGAACCCGCTGCGCGAAGTCAATCTCCCGCAAGCACGGATCGACCGGTTCAAGTCAGAGGAAGCTCCGATTCAGGCATACGTGTCGGGCACGCTTCGTCGCGGGTTGATCTTCCAAAACGGCAAGCGGCTCCGGCAGGTTCCCCACTACGATGATCTCGCCAAAACCGCGGGGACGTACTGGGTCGAAGGTGACGGTACAACGCTCTTTGTCCGGCCGCAGAATGGTGTGGACCCCCATGGCGCGGCATGGGAGGTGACCACCCAAGGCTTTGTCTTCGCTCCCGAGACACTGGGCCTGGGCTTCATCCGGGTGAAGGGTTTCACCATCCAACACTGCGGCAATTGCTTTCCCTGGCCGGAAAACGGCGCATTATCCACTCAGCGCGGCCATCACTGGGTCATCGAAGAGAACACGGTCCGGCAGTGTAACTCCATCGGGATCGATATTGGCGATCAACTACTGCGGGGGGATCCGACAGTCAGCGCGGGAGGACTGCATATCATCCGCCGCAATACGATCACCGACTGCGGCATCGGCGGCATCGAGGGGAAACGGCTCGATCGCACGCTGATCGAAGACAACACCATCCGCCGTTGCGGTTGGCACAATATCTGGCGGCTCTATGAGTGTGGCGGGATCAAGATTCTTGCCACGCGGTCGTGCCTCGTGCGGCGGAACCTGGTGACCGACACCACAGGCGCGCCGGGTATCTGGCTGGATTACAACAACGTCAATTCCCGCTGCACAGGTAACATTGTCATCAACGCGGATTGCCCGTGCGGCGGGATTTTTGTGGAGGGCTCGCAGAAACCCAATCTGGTGGACACGAACTTCGTTTGGGACACGCATGGCCCTGGCATCTACCAGCACGACAGCGACGAGTTGATCATTGCCCATAACTTCGTGGGCAAGAGCACCGACGCGGCAGTTCGGATGCAGATCTGCAAGGGCCGGAAGGTGATGGGCCGCCTCTCGACGGCCAAACGGAATAAGATCATCAACAACATCTTCTTCGACAACGCGCAACCGTTGTCCATCTCGGATCCCGACAATCGCAGCGACTACAATGTCTTCGCTGCGCCCCCAGGCAAGGCAACCGGCTTGAACACCTGGAAGAAATCCACCGCCTTTGACAAGCACAGCGTTTCGACCCCCATCTCGATCGATTTTAAGCCATCGACCTTGGAACTGCGGTGGGGAACGCAGGGGGGGCTCCCGACCTTTTCGCCAGTATCCGGCGTGACGCACTACTTCTGGCGACGACCCCGGGGCAAGTAGAAGGTGGCCCCAGGTCCGTTCGCAGGCGGGGCGCCGCCAGCGACTACAATCAAACTCTCGCCTCGATGAAGGATAACACAGACAAGCGTAAATAAAACCATGGGTCATTGTTGAACCTCGAATCAGGGAAACCACTGATGCTCCTCTACCGCAGACAGCTCGTTCTCATGGCCTTCACCTTGGGCGCGGTCCATTGCGTGCAGAATTTCGGCTCCACTGGCATCCTCCTAGCGGCCGAGACGCCTGCGCCAACCGCCGAGCGCGATCCCTTCCGCCTTCCCGCGATCGACGACCCGCGGCTGCTGGTGGCTTTCGTCCACCAAATTTCTCAGCTTGCGCCTGGCTCCAACGAGGATCCCGCCGCGCATGCTCAGAAGCAATCTCAAGCGATCCGAGCCGCTTGCCAGCGGATTCGCACTCTTCAAACTGATCCGAAAAGCGATATCGGGCAATTTGCCGGGCGTAAGCTGGCCATGCTCGACGTGCAGGATCTGTCGCAGGCCGCAACCCCCGCGCAGCGCGACGCGCTGGCGACCAAAATTCGCAGCTATCTGGATTCTGCTCCACTCACGGACGAGGATCTGCAACTGCTGGTCATGTTCTCGCGCACGGCCGAGTATCTGCAAATGGAAGCCACGGCCAGAGCCGTGTACGACCGGTTTGGGGCCCAACTGCTGCAAAGCAAAGAGCCATCGCGCCGCGAGTTGGGCCAGACCATGGCCGGTGCGGCGCGGCGGCTGGGTTGCGTCGGTAAACCATTCGTGCTGGCAGGGCAGGGGGTCGATGGCCAGAAATTCGACATCGCACAACTCAAGGGCAAAGTTGTGTTGGTCACATTTTGGAAAGGCTCGAACGAGTTTGTCCGGGAACTGTTGTATTTCCGCTACTTGGCTCGCGATTTCCAAAGCCAGGGTTTTGAAATGGTGGGCGTTTGCGGAGACGACCGGGCAAGCGCGGACTCTTTTCTCAGTCAGGTGCCTATTCCCTGGCCAACGCTGCTCGACCAATCCACAGGCGATCAACTGCCGGCGACGCAGTATTATGGCGTCCACAATTTTCCCACGACGTTTCTGCTCGATCGAGACGGCAAGATTTTGGATGTCGGGCTGCGGGGTCGCGATTTGCGACGCCGCGTGATTCAACTGCTGGGTCCGGCCGCGACTCGACCGATCGTTTCCGACACGCCCGAGGCAACGACCAGCATCAACGACCTGGAGAACCGAGTCGTGGACGCGGGGGAGCAATGGATCGCCGCCGGCACGGCCATCGGTGGCAAACAGTTGCTGGCCGCCGCGCCACCGGCGAAGACCCGGGGAAGCTGGCTACCTCCCCAGCGGCAACCCCTGGATGACGAGGAGTTGTTTAAGCGGGCGCTCAAGAGTGTGTTCGTTGTGGGCACGTTTTATCGCACACCTGAACACCCGGAGTGGCAAGCCTCTTCGGCGACGGCCTTTGCAGTGGCCGCCGACGGCGTGGTCTGCACTTCCGCGCATGTGGTTGATTTCAGCGGTCAGGAAGTTGGCGCGATGATGGCGATCAATTCCGCGGGCGAGGTCTTTCCCGTGGAGCGCGTGCTGGCGGTGGATGTGGCTGGCGATACCTGTCTGCTGCAAATCCGCGCCAAGAATCTCGTTGCCCTGCCGCTGGCCGATCGCGTTCCGGTCGGAGCGCGTGTACGCATCGTGGGCCACCCCGGCTTTTCCGCCTATTACCTTTCCGTCGGTCATGTGGCAGGCCATGAAGCTGGCGAGCGGGGTCTGGTCTCGACGTTGATCTCGGCGGAGTTTGGCGAAGGCGCCAGCGGCGCGCCGGTGTTCGACCAATTCGGAAACGTGGCGGCCCAGGTCAGCTCCACTCGGACGATCTTCGCGGTTCCCCAGGGGGAGGCGGACAAACAACCCGGCAGTTCGGCGAACCAACCGCAAATGGTCTTCCGCTACTGCACGCCGATGTCGCGGCTTCGAGAGTTGTTCATTCAATAGAAGCCGCCACGGCTAAGAAAGGTATGCCAAGGTGCGCGTGTGTGCGGCGCCGCACCCGCCTGAGAGGCGACAGCCCGCAGGACGGCTTGATGCTGACCCAGCTTTTCTTGCGGCGAGCAATGTGGGTTACGCCATGAGCGTGGAGGCTACTTGATTTCCGCCGCAAACTTCACCGTCGATTGCCACCAAGGGGCGTTCGGTCTCCAGGCGGGCTGGGCAACTCCCTTAAGCGTACTATTGCCCCAGAGAACGACGCCGTTGGCTCCACATTCCCGCGCGGTTCGGAGTTGAAACATCCAATAGTCACCGCCGATGAACTGCCACTCCCTGGCCGCACCTTTGTGATACTGCGGCCAGAGATAGGGATACACAGGCTTACCTGGCGCCATGCCACGAGATTGGTTGACGGCGCGTTGCATTTTGCGTTTCCACTGTTCGCGATTGTCGTCAAAGGTATACATCGACGGAAAGAATGCATCGACGGCCTTGGCCAGTTCTTGGGTTTCCGTGCCGTGCCCATACATGCCGACGAGGCTCCCCGGCGCGGCTTCCTTGGTCCAGCGGACGAGCGTGGCAAAATGCTTGTAGTTGCTGCTGTTCTCGATGTCGAGCACGACAAACCCTGGAGCTTTGACGTGCCTGCGGACCACTTCCAAATAGGCTTCCTTGTCCGGCATCTGATCCACTTTTCGGTTCTTCCAGATGGCTTCCTGATAGATGATGTTGCAATGAATCAGCCCCGCCTGCGTGAGGTCGGGTTGACCCTTGTACTTCATGTTGTCCAGAATCTTGAACTCTTTGGGCTTTGCAACCGCCGCGGGGGTCTTGGGTTTCTGTTGTTGCTTGGGCCTGGCTTTTGGTTCGGCGCCCGCATCCGAAGTGCAGATCGCCAAAGTCAGCAGCGTTACGATCCATTTCTTCATCGGTATTTCTTTCCGCAAGGGAGCCCTATCGAAGCGATTCATACTTATCTTCACTGGCGACATGGAACTCTCCCCCGATACTGTTTTCCTACAAAAATGCGACTCGTCATTCAGCAGGCGCGGGTGACGGAGAAGCTTCGGCCCAAGCCTTGCGGTCACTTTGCAGCACGACCACGTCGCGACCTTCAACATTCATCACAACCCGAAAGGGCAACGGACCGGCGGCCTCAATCTGATCGGCCAGACGCGACAGATTGTAGAGCTGATCCGCGGCGGCCTTGAATTCAGCGTGTCGCTTCGCCGCCGCCGCAACTTTGATTCTTTCGAGTAACTGAGCGCGCTGTTTCATCATTGCCTGACCGTTGAAATCACGCTGCTTACCCCCCGGCTGCGTCCATTGCGCCTGTGCGCCAATCAGCAACGTGTCCTCCATGTAGGACCGAATGCCTACCGTCAACGGCAATACATTCGGCGGGGAAAACGTCAGCACCGCCAGGTCGCTTTCGACATTCAGCACATCTTTGGAAATTTCATGGGGCGGAAGTTGGATATTGCCTGTCAGCAGCTCGAGCTTCAGACGCCCTCCCTTGGGAAGCCACGGTATTTTGTAGGTTTCGTTGTCAGGCTTATTAAAGAGCCCCCACCGCAGATGATTGCCTCCCAGGGGCGTACGGAGCGCCACAAGCTGCGTCTTTTTGCCTGCCGCCAGATTCAGGAGGCAATTTCGAAGGCAATTGGCCTCGGGTATCGTCTTGCTCTCGACTCGCCAACCGAACTTAAGCTCCTGATCGGAAAGAATGAACTCGGCGATCTCCGCCGTTTTGCCTTCGTGATCTTGAAACCTGGCGATCCAGCGCTGTGGTTGAGTCTTGGTTGGGCTGGGCAAGAGCTTGAATGTGCCAAGTTCGTGGCTCGCCACATCGCCACCGAGCAGCGACAGGGTGACTTGTGCGGGATCGTAGTTCAGTTTCCCCAGTGCGGTCATTTCCATCCGCGCCTTCTCGGCCGGCTCAACTGCCACGGCGGGAAGTTCGACCGCCGCACCCAATTCAAACGTGCGACGGAACTGGCCGCTCATGTTCTTGGTTGAACTCGACCAGACGTCCGTCGTGCCGTCGGCGGCAATCAGAGACACCTTGGCTTGGGAGGTCTGGTCTGAACAGCAATCGGTACGACCCCAGATCACAATTCTGCTGAGGGAAATGACGCGTCCTAAATCCACCTGCCACCAGGCCAAGGCATCGCTATTGGTGGTCGCGATCGAATTGTGGGCGGGGACGCCGCTGGTGTTGTCGTCAATAGCGCGGGTAGCGACCGTTTTTCCCTGGTAGATCGAACTCTGCGTGGCCGTTGCGCCTTCCGACGACAGCGCCACGTTCGCGCCGTTGGAGTCGAAAACCTGGACCTCGGCAAGACTCAGGTGATTCTTACCAGCCAACTGCACTTTGACATAGCGGCCTGCCGCACAAGCCGGCCCGCTGACTGTGAGAATCTCAAGAGAGTGAGATTCTGGTGACAATGATCCAAGCGATTGAGATGGGCTCTTATCGCTGACGACTTCCGGCACGCGAGGTTCCCGTTCGGGCTCGGGAAACTCCCTGTTCGGCGCTGGCGGATCGAGTGCAGGGAGATTCGACACATCGTTTGTCGAAACCTTGGGAGGATTCCCTGACGAAACGACTCTTGGCGGACGAGGCGGAATAGTTACATTTTCGACCGGTTCGGGCCGCGGGGGTGTGGGCGGTGGTCGATTGTAGGTCCGGGTTACAGGTGAGTGCGTGGAGGACTCGCAAAGCAATCCTCCCACGATGGCCAGCAGTGCGATTGCAACTACCGCCCCCGTCGCGGCGATCTTCTCCACCGGCGGCTTCGACCGCTTGAGCGCGGCGACGCGGTGTTTTCGCTCGACACCCGGCAGCACCACGCTCAACGATTCCTCGTCCACGGGCGTACCGCGAGGCAGCGCGAGCGCCGGATTGTCGATCCAACTCTCCAAAGCATGGACTACGTCGTCGGCACTGCCAAAACGGTCTTCAGGCAACGGAGCTGACATCCGATGGCAAATGTTGGCCAGCTCAGCAGGCACCGCAGGCCGCTGGCCATCAATATCCAAGACCAAATCGGGCGTCGATTCGGTCGGATCAGCCTCGGGGCTTTCAGGCTCCGGCGACTGTCCCAGTGCGTAGCGGAGGACGCAACCCAGTGCATAAATATCGGTGCGATCGTCAATCGGATGTTCAGCAAGCCGTTGCTCCGGCGCTAGGAACGCACTCTGGGCTGTGTTCTGCGCTGCCTCAGCAGGTTGACAGAGTGCATGGAGTTGCGCCACTCCAACATCCACGAGCTTCAAGGTTCCCAGGGAATCAATGACTAGCCGATCTGGCCCGAGATTCAGATGCCGGACCCCTTGAGCATGGGCGTGGGCCAGCGCGCTTGCCGCCAACGCGATCAATCCAGCCGTCGAACGATGGGATAGCGGTCCCTCGGCATCGACAATCTGCTGCAGGCTGCGCCCAACGACATGCTCCATAACCAGATAGTACGTATCATCGTCGCATACAAGATCGTAAACATGACACAAGTTGCGGTGATCGAGTGCGGCCAAACTCAGGGCTTGGCTGAGCGGCTCGATCGAAATTTCAGACTGCCCCTGCTTGGCAAACGCCTTCAGCACGACCTGGCGGTCCAGTTGAACGTGTTTTGCCAGATAAACCGGGCCGGAAGTATGTGTGTCCAGCAAGTCGAGTAGTTGATAGTTGCCAATTCTCCGTGGCTGCCGGCCGTCCAGAAGCTCGTTCGCCTGCCAACGCGAAATGAGCTTTCGCTGCACCAACTTCCGTGACACGTTCGTAGCGTGCAACAACCCTTCCGTGGTGCTATGAGCTTCCGCGAGTTGCTCGGCATCGAGCAGTTCGCTCGTTTCCAGCAATTCGAGGAAGTCGTCGCGCGTGGAGATGGCCATAGTATTTCGCAAAAGTAAAAACGCGGTTGTCGGGCCGATCAACGGCCTCTATTCCGGTATCTTCTGAACTGTGTACCAAGCTTCGTGGTGACGAAGTTTTTCCCCGTCCGCGCCGCTGAGTTTGCCGACGTTGATCTCATACACCATGCCCGACGGGTAGGTTTCCACCGGAAAACTCAAAGTGATCGCCGTGCGGTCGGACGAAAGTTCGGCCGCCTGCACCGGGATGGTCTTCGCGTCGGCCTCGGGCGAACCATAGTTGCCGGTATAGAGATGGTGATAGCGACGGACGCGGAAATCCGCCGGGTTGAGCTTCGCATGCGCCGCCAACGGCTTGGTCAACTGCACGACAAACCCTTCTCCCTTGGGCCGAATGCGCAGGGAGCGGATGGCCAGCGGCGTTTTGCCGTCGAATGCCAGACGCGTCACGCCGCTCGTGAGCGACGCCATGTACAGCTGATTGTCTGGGCCGAACTTCATCCGCTCGCAACCCTGGGGCTGACCTTCAATGAACCGGAAGCAGGCGCCCTGATATTCGCCTCCTATTTTTTCCAAGGCCACGCGGAAGATTCCTTCGTTGATTCCATAGCCGACATCTCCCACGAACATCTGATCGGCAAACGGTCCGAACTTGCCTTGCGTCAAATCGCAAGTCGGTCCTGAAATGCTCCGGCCGGTGCCGGAACTGCTATCTTTGTTATAGGGGAACCACACAGCGCTGAGTCCATTCGGCAAAGCGCCTTTGGGCAGTGCGTCGGCTGTATACTCGGGATGTCCGTAGAAGCGTCCGGGTATGGCTTGCGCCAACTTGCAAGCCTGAATCCAGTCTCCTTGGTTGTCGGTGAAGAAAATGTTGCCGTCTGGTCCCTTGGAAATCCCGTTAGGCACGCGGCAACCCTTGGCCATTATTTCCAGTTTCTCTTCGCCGTGAGTTACGCGCAACACGGAGCCGCGCCAACGACCTGCGTTGGCCATGTCCGCCCCAGGATGCGTCCAGAACCGACCGGTGTTGAGCGCGAACCATAGATTCTGCTGCGGATCGACAGCCAAGCCGAAGGTATATTCGTGGAAACCGATCGAAAGTCCCCAACCGGTGGCCACCGTGCGATATTGATCGACCGTTCCGTCGCCATCGCGATCGATCAGCTCTGTAATCTCCGGCTTTTGCGAGACGTAGATGCGGCCGTTGACCACGGCCAGGCCAATGGGGTGATGCAAACCGACGGCAAACCGCTCCCACTTCACGCGCTCTGGATGTCCCGCTGGCGGAGTTTGCGTGCGCCAAACTTGTCCTTCCGTCATGGCGATGACATACATCGTGCCATCGTCGGCAAACGCGATATCGGAGGGGCGACAACCGGAGAAGGGGGCGGGTATCGCTTCCATCACATAGCCGGGCGACGCGTCGCGGCGAACGGCTATGGTTTTGGCCTGGGGACTGGCCCGGCCGCTCTCGTCGCCTACTTTGGTCCAGTGCTTTCCATCGCCTGAAACTTCGATTCGGTAGGCCACCGCGAGCCGATCTTTGCAGATGCCCGTGCGATCTCGCGCCCAAACGATCTTACGCATCTCGACTAGCTCAGGAAATTCGATCTGAACCCAGCCGCGTCCTGCTTCGGCGCTGATCCAGCTATTGGGGTTGCCCAGCTTGCCGTCATTGAGGTGTGGAATCTGATGGATGGGATAGCCTGAGATAACCGACGAAGCGCCGGCCTTCCCTCGCGGTGCAAGATTCACCTTGGAATTGGTCCCGTACACTTCCAATTCATCAATACCCGGCTCCGCTTTGTCGTTGGTGCGAGTGACTGAGAACCGCAAAAAACGTCCCGTGGCCGTTGGAAATTCATCACTGTTTTCGCGAGGGTTTACAGCCGGCCGGATGTTGGCCTGTGCCTCCGCAGGCGATGCCTCCACGGTCGGCAAAGTCTTCGCTGGTTTGAGCGGCTGGTCGAACGCATCCTCAATGACCGGTGGACTCACTTCCAGGACAGCCAATTCCGCCGTGCCAGGGGCAGGGTTGCGCCCGCGATACTTCCACATGTCGATGCGAAACGACACCAACGCTCCCTCTCTGACAGGCTCCGACACCAGCCGCCAGGTTAACTTGCCTTTCAGATCTTCCGCCAACCACTTTGCCCCGTTGAGAGATTGCGCTCGCGCTACCCGATGCGCTCCGCCAGCTCGATAGCCAAGCAACGGCGCCTGCCCAACCTCCCCCCCCATAGCCCCGGGCTCTGCCCGGGGGTTTGCCCGAGTCTCTACGTCGTACTCTGCCCGGAATGTTTTCTTCTCCCCAGAAGCCCCATAAAATTGAAATTGCTCCCCCGCTGGCAATGCCAACGCCACCTGGGCGCCGGCTGGCAACCCGGAGAACTGAAACTTTCGCACGAATCCCTGCCAATCGGGTCGGCTTTCCGCTCGAACATCTTCAATGACGGCGATGCGTTGTTTACCGATCAACACTCGATAGCGAAGCCGCACCGCGGTCTTGCCGATCTGATAGCCGTCAAACCGCGAACCGACATTCGGATCGCTCGTCGAAGGTGTCTCGAACGACTCCCAATCACCTTGACTGGAAAGCTTCAAGCGGAGGGAATGTGGAGCCAGCGGCGGATTCTCTGGAGCGCCGCCATCGCGCTGCCAGTAAAGGCCAAAATAGGTCTGCGGCGAACTCTTGACGAAGCCGTCGTACCACACCGCCGCCGTGCCGAGTTGATCGGCGTCGAACAATACCGTGCCGCCGACAAAGCCCAATGCCACGCCGCGCGGAAACCGGGCGCCGCCTCCTAGGGCCACCTCGCCGCGCTGCACCACCGGCTGCCAGGGCAGGGGGGCATCGGGCACTTTCAGGGCCAACGGATCGGTCGGCGGCTGAAGGTGTCGAGCCCGTTCGACGCCTCCCTCGCGCAGTTCGATGAGGAAGCGCACCAGATCCAAAAACTGCTGCCGGTCGGCCAACTGATTCACTTGCCCGGATGGCATGAGCGACTGGTTGGCAGCCTGACGATCGGCGATGTCCTGCTTCTTTAATGTGATCAGCTTATCGGGCTGTGCTGCATTGCGCAGCACGATGTGCGCGGCGGTTTCTTCGACCAACAAACCGGAGAGTATCTGGCCATCCACGGTTTCGATGGTCACCGTGGCATAGCCGGGAGCGATCGTCTTGGACGGAGTAAGGATCGACTCCACCAGCGCGGCGTCGGTCGTCTTCTTGTCGATCCTGGTCACGTCCGGCCCCATGGAGTCCGATCGATCGCCAACGCTGTGGCACGTCGAACAGGCCAGCGCCCGGCCAAAGAAAATAGCCGCGCCGCGGGTTGGATTTCCCTCGCGTCGCGCGGCCGCAGCCAGGTTCGTTGCCGGCTCCGCCAGGAGTTGCTGTTCGAGCGATTGGGCCGCCTCCCCCTGTGCCTGGGCAAACTGCTGAAGCAGGCAGATGCACGCAGCTAGCGTCAAGCTTGGCAACATCTTCAGGGCTGGCTGCATCTTGCCCCTTCTCCTCGAATACAGAAGTGGGTTCCGCATCACGGCAACTCGCGAATGCGCAAATTCTTGAATTCCACCGGCGACCCTTCCGATTCCAGGCAGAGATAGCCCTTGCGTGGCTGGCAATCGGTTCCGCCGGAAACTTCTTCGCCGTTGACCCACAGCCGCACTTCGCCATTGATGCAACGGACGTAGTAATGGTTCCACTGGCCGAACCCCTTGGTCAGGTTCTTCGTCGGGAAGCTTCGCTTCCCATCGGGGGCGACCGGAGGAAATGGCTTCATGTCCGCTTTCCCGACAGGGAAGACATCGCCGTGGCAAGTGAACCAGTCGGCCTTTTTCTTGTACTGCTTTTCATATTGTGCGGTGTAGCCGAGGTCGAGCACCTGCACTTCGATCCCCACAGGATAGCCAGGCTTACCTGCCAGCGATTTAAGGGACTCCGGCGTCGCCCACACGAAAAATCCAGAGTTGCCCCCTTCACGCAGGTGACGCCACTGGGCTAACAGTTCAAAGTTGGTGTAGAACTGCTGGGAACGAGTCACTCCCGTCGGCGTTCCGGTGCAGGAGATGACGCCATCTTTTTCGGTCCACGTTTCGGGCTTGCAGTTGACGTTGACAAAATCGCTCAGCGCCAGTGATTTCCAGCCAGGCTCCGTGCCGTCGATGCACGCCCGCGGAGTTGGATTGGGCTCCTCGGCGCGTGCGATCGTGCCCAGAGAAACGGTGAGTGCCACAACGGCGAATACCAATCTGCGATGACTGAGTCGCATAGCCTGATGACTCCCGGAGGATCGTGTTGATGGATATGATGATAACTCAAGTCCCAAAAGCTCGGGGGACGCTGGGTACTCCAAAATGCATTCGGCGTTTCGCCACTCCAGCAGGGTCTTCGTTGGAGGAGGAGCCGCTGGAATGGCGAAACGCGGCGCTCTCAAGCGGAATCCAGGTGGGAAACTTCGAACGAATGACTCAACCTGCCCGAAATAGTGCGGTTGGGCGCATACCTGTTGCTTGTTCCTCATTCCTTCAATTTCTTCTTTTGCAATTGTTCCGCTTTCTCCGCGCGGAGACGCTCGATTTCGTTCAGCAGTTTTTCCCGCTGCTGGGTGGCTTCCGGCAATTCGTAAGGGTCCGGGGTGATCTGCCCGCAGAGAGGACAATTCATTTTGATTTCCACACCCTTTGTGCTCGTCACCGGATCTCCCGTAACCAACGGCGATGAATCCGCGGCGGGGATCGCGGCGATCGGCTTCTTGGGATCCGCGCCATCACCCCTGTCGGCGTGGCCCGGTAAGACGGGATTTCCGCTCTTTCCCACGATGACTCCATCCGCTTTGGGAGCGTACAGTTGGAGTTGCTTGCCCCCTTGGGAACCAGAACACTTGGGATTGGCGCAGTGATATGCCCGCCAGCAGACCGCCTTGGAAACGGGATCGACCCTCACGGGGCAACTGTCCCCGGAGAGCACCACCTGCTCGCCCGTATCGGCTCGCAAATACACCGAGGGCAGCGCCGCCATCGCCTCCATCTTATTGCTAATGCGATAATCGAGCGGCATCCCATCGGGGCCGTAGGTGGGGTTGCCGTTCTCGTAGTGAGTGGGAGTCCCATCGGGATACTTGGACTTGGCAAAACCCAGGGGTGTGCCATCTGGCTTGAGCGCCGGATACTCAATCGGCTTCAGTGGCCCGATCCCCAGTTCGCCCGGCTGAATCGTAGTTGCCATGGCCCCACTGTCGGTGTCGCTGGCGCGGGGGCAACCCGTGCAGCACACCAACGTCGCCAGCGTGGCGAACAGGAGCACGCGGGGACTGTCACAATTTTTGTGCAACAAAAATGGGACTGTCCCCTTCACGATTCGATGTGGGAGTACCGCCTTCAGGCTGCTTGACGAAAAGCAGGCTAAAGCCTGAACTCCAACGGGGGAGAGGGGCGGTATTCGAACAGAAGTGCTCATTGCGCTAGAACTCCCCCCTGACTCACGTAGAGGGCCGCGACTTGAGCGGAGGTCAACTGGTAGTTGAAAAACATCACCTCATCCATTAAGCCCACGAAACGCCTGGCGGCGCTGTTGTTCGGTCGGCCCAGGCGGACGACGGCGGGCCTATCAAGCGGTATCTGGAACGCACCGGACGACGGAGGATGCTCGTATCCGTCGCAATATATTTTCGAAGGCGATCCGCCTGCTGCCCAAGTCAATACGATGTGGTGCCATGTGCCGTCAACAATCTTCGTGCATGTTCTCAACTGAGGAGTGGGGGTAACGGAACCACCAGCCACATGAAAACTCATCATCGCCAACTGATTTTGAGGTCCGGTCACGTTAGAAACATAAAAATCTCCCTCCGCATTGGAACTGTCCCCGTGACCGTCTCCACCGCCGGATGCAAGAGTTTGATTCCAGTAAACCATTTGATCGAGGTCGCCACTGGGTGGCGTGGTTGATGTTTTGGCCCACAAGGCGATCGTGGTCGCCCGATTGGACTTAATGATGTCCGTGCCCGCGCCTGTAAGATATACGTTGGCCGTGGAGTTGTCTGGAAAACTGATCGCGCCGCTGCCACCGATGCCGCCGCTGGCAACATAGGTAACCCCGGAATAGTTCATGTTGGAACTGGCATTCCATCCCGAGTTCCATCCCAAGTCCGTGCCGTTGAACCGGTACCAGCCCTTGGGGTCGGTAGGCGCGATGCCGGGGGCCACGATGACCACACAGGGAGGGGCCGTGGGAGGAGGTGGGCTGCTGCCCGTGGTGCTGCCGCCGGTGGTGGTGGTGGCGGCAGTCGTGCTGCCTCCGCTAGTGCTGCCGCTGGTTGTCGAACCCGTCGTCGATCCAGCTGTCGTGGTGCCACTTCCGGCAGTTGTCGTTGCGCCGCCGGCGGTTGTACTCCCGGTGGTCGTACTCCCCGTAGTTGGCCCCCCGGCGGTTGCGCCACTGCCGCCGGTCGTCGCGGTTCCTGAGCCGGCCGTGCTGCCCGGCGACGCTTGGCCGGGCAACAGGCAACCTATCAATTCGAGTTGCCCCACTTCCACCGGATCGACTTTTCCATCCGGCTTGGCGTCGCGCACCGGCCGCCAGAATTTCACATAGTATTCGCAGTACCGCGGGTCGATCGAATCCGGACTCTTCGCGGCCACATGCCCGGCGCCGTAGGCGACGTTGTATTGCTGAAAGTGGCGGGCGGCCGTCTTGACGGCTTCCGGCCAGATAGCGTTTAGTGTGGACATCGACTGGCCGACGATGTTGGCTTCAAGCGCATTGTAGTCCAGCAGCACGATCCGCCCCGCGTCCTGCTCCGCCATGCGATAGGCCCGGCTGTTCATGCCGTAACTGGCCGGCGTTGCGGTGATCGGCGTGGTGTCGTCGGGACAGTTGTACACGCCAGCCTCCTGCTCGACGTAGGGTGTCAACTTCTGCGGCCACTGCGATGCGGCCAAAGGCTGCGGAATTTTCACGCTGGCCACCGTCCAGGCTTTATAGATCTGCCCCAGGTTGCTGGCGCACTTCGCCTGGCGGGCCTTGGCCCTGGCCATCCCCACCGCAGGCAACAACAACGCGATCAGGACCACGATCACCGCGATCACGATCAGCAGTTCAACGAGCGTAAATCCTCGATGGCGTCCCATGGCCAACACTCCGTCCCGGCTAGGGTCATTAAATTCGACTTGCGCTATGTACTTCCAACGAGTACGGAGCCACGCTCCGCCCCTCGATCCAGTCCGAGGCAACCGCGGCGGTTACTCCCGATTTTCCTTCCATCAGGGCGAACGCCGCCTGGGCGGCTTGTTGACCGGCGCGCCGCGCCGCCACAACCAGGCTAGTCAACGGCGGTTCCGTCAGTTCGGCAGGCTCTCGTTCGTAATAGCCCATCACCGAGATGTCCTCCGGTATGTTCCAGGCCGCATATTGCAGTCCCTTGACCAGGCCAAACGCACGCCGGTTGCCATAACAAATCACCGCGGTCGGACGGTCTTTCAGCTTGATCAATTCTCGCGCTGCGTGCCGACCACTTTCGATAAACGGTTGGGAGTCGCCAGGCGTGGTAATCGCCGGCGCAGTGATGATGCTGGCCTTCAGACCGGCCTCGGTCATCGCGGCCCGGTAGCCGCTGAAGAAACCCCACGCCGCCCAATGCTCGATCCGCTTCTGATATTGGTCGTGGACCACCAGTGCGATCCGTTGATGACCCAGGGAAACAAGTCGCTCGACGGAACGACGGCCATCACCCATAAAGTCCACGTTCACGCGGGGCACGTCGGGAATCGAGTTGCCGAACAACTCGACCAGCGGAAAGCCTGCTTGGGACATCTTGCGATAGCGCTCGACGCTGGCCGGATCGGCCGGCGCATCGAACGTGTCCACAATCAGCGCATCGACCTGTCGATCCATGCTCCGCTCGAACTCCGTGGTTTCCTCCTTGGAGTCGCCGTGAATAAAAACCATCGGCGAATAGCGCTGCTCATTCGATACGTCCTGAACTCCGCGAATGACATCGGCCACCAGCGGCGCATTGATTTCGCTCAGCAGCAAGCCAATCGCATACGACTTCTGCTCCGAGAGCCCCCGGCCCAGAAGGCTGGGCGTGTAATTCAATTCCTCCGCGGCCCGCAGAATACGCGCCCGCGTCTCCGGGCTGACCTTGATGGTGGAGCCCAAACGATTGTTCAGAACCACGGAAACAGCCGGTCCAGAAACACCGACGGCCTTGGCGACGTCGTACATTGTGGTGCGTGGTTTATTGCTCATAAAGCGGTATATGTCTCGGGGATGGTTTCTCTGGTTCGGTATTCGTTGGGGGGGCGGCTGCGACTTGAGAGTCGGCCGGGCGAAAGTTCCTCTTCAGAATCCCTGCCGGTGTCGGACCTGCCTCAGTCCTGAAAAATCACCGTGAAAATTCCCCTGGCCAGGCAAGTCGCCGGCGAGGGGGATGATCATTACACTTGTCGAAAATCCGCTGGACATTATTTGAAGCCAGGGTGAAGAAATCATTCTCACGAGTACACTCGCTTTGAACCGGATCATCATCCAGGTATCACACGATCTGCACACCCATCTAGTATGGCAGAACTCCAGCCCCTTGTCTTGCCCAGGTCGGCCTTAAATTTCGTTCGAATGGCTCGGTTGGGGATACCCGCAGTTCCGCCCAGGCCGTCTTGCTTCCTCAACCCTCAACTCGCCTGCGTCGCCGAACCACCCGGGTCAGCCCCAGCATGCCCACCAGGCCCAGCAGACCCAGGGCGTAGGTGCTTGGCTCGGGAACGATCTCGGCGGCCGTATAGTAGAGGTAGAGATCCGTGTCACTGCCGCCAATCAATGGATTGTCGCCACGAAGCACTTGGAACGAACCGTTGGAAAGCGAGCCGGTCGTGTCGTTGGTGAAATTATCGACGATGGCGAACTGGGCGACATTGAGATAGCTGCTGATCGTGCTGGTCGCGTCCACCATCAGCCACTCGTAGTCAGTGTACTTGTCGAAATTGGCTACGTCCCCGGACGTGTTCCCGCCACCGGTCAATTGGCTCGTCACGTTGACGTTGATCGGTCCGGCCGCCAAGGTAAGCGAGCCGGCGATATTGAGCAGATCCCAGCCGGGCACTGCGCCCGGCGCGCCTGCCGTTCCCATGGCGTCATCAATCTCGAACAGATAGGTGCTGTTGGTGTTCCAAGTTTCGCTGCCGCTGGCCCAGGTGCCAGGGCTGTTGCCGGGGCTGAGCGTACTGCCGGCAAGCAACAGCACGTCCGCTTCAGTCGATCCGCTGCCGCCGAGCGTGGCGCCACTGGCCACGGTGTAGAGCCCAGGTACGCCTGCGCCGGCAACGATGTGCGTGCCGTTAACCAACAGCTTGCCGTTGTTGACGTTGGTTACACCGCTGTAAGTGTTGGCGCCGGCGAGGGTCTGCGTGCCGGTGCCGGTCTTGGACAGCCCAACGGAAGTAGCCGAACCATTCTGAATGATACCCGAGAAGTTGGCTGTCTGGTCGTTGGATCCAACCGTCAGCACCGGTGTGCCGGCTGTACTGGATGTGACCAGGCCGCTGCCGGAGAGTCCGTTGATCGTGGCGCTCAATGCGTTGAGGTCGAACGTGCCATTGTCGATCAGGTTCCCCTTGCCGCTGCCGTTGGGCAGTGCGCTGGCGATGCCCTGGCGCAGCGTGGCGCCGCTGTTGATCGTGGTATTGCCGTTGTAGGTTTTGGTCGCGGTGTCGAAACGGATGACGCCGCCGGAGTTGTTCGAGGAGGCGATGATGATGCCACCAGCACCCGACATCGTGCCGGTTCCCACGGTCAACAGTCCGCCGCTGCCATAGGCGTCCAAAGTGGACGTGTTCTGGACGTCGAGGTTCCCCGTGAGGTTCACCGTGCCGGCGCTTTGGGCGTAGGCATATTGGACGATGACGATGCCGGAGCCGCCGGACGCCCCGGTGCTGTTGAGGCCGCCGCCGCCGCCGCCAGTATTTGCACCGATAACGGTGGCGTCCTGGGCGTTGCCGCCTTTGGCGTAGGTGACTCCACTCACTGCTAATCCAACGCCGCCAACGCCGCCACCAGCGCCATTCGCTCCGACACCCCCAGCCCCCCCGCCACCGCCACCCTGACCACTACCTTGCGTTCCACCCGCGAACGAGGTCGGAGCCCCGCTGGCCCCGCCGTTCCCGTTGGCGCCTGAGGTTCCTCGATCACCACCCGTTCCGCCATTCGCCGTATGCCCATCGATGGAACTCTGAACTCCGTTATTTCCATTGCCGTTGGCGACGCCGGTTCCCCCCGCTCCCACTACGGCGGCGAAGGAACCTGCAGAAAACACCGTGCCGGACAGAGCATTGACGCCGCCACCACCACCACCGCCGCCCCTGGTCGCGCCCCCCGTTTGGCCGCCCCCTGCGCCGCCGCCTCCAACGACCACGCCACCGTTGTCCGTGACCGCCACTGGAATGATGAGGGTTCCGCCGCTGGTGAAGGTATGGATTACGTTGACACCGTCCGTCGTAAGCGTATTTCCTCCCGAGCCCACATTGTCCATCACGCCCAGTACTGTGCCGCCGGTCAAGGTGATGGCGTTACTGAACGTCCGACCGCCGGCAGTATTCGCCGCGATATTGAGTGTGCCCGACGCGCCGACGGTGATCGCACTGGCTGTATTGAGAGAACCGTTGGAGGCGGCGATCAGCGTCCCGCCAGTGATATTTGTCGCGCCGTTGTAGGTATCGGCGCCGCTAAGGACGACGGTGCCAGCGGTGCTCTTATTCAGTCCTACGGAGCCGGCCAGAATGGCCGAAGCGGAGCCGGCCTGCATGTCGAACGCCGTGCTGCTGGTCAACACGCCCGTCGTGCCGTTGATGGCGCCACCAGTGAGTTGGACGCCATTGACGGTTTCGCTTTGAGCGACGATGTCGAACGTGCCGCCGCTGACGACGACGTTCCCGGAGTTGGCAATCTGGTTGCCGCCGGTGCCGGTAAGCCTGGCGGTGCCGGTCCCGCTCACGGTAAGGTCGCCTCCGATGGCGGTGGTGCTAGTCTTGCCGAGATTCAGCACGCCGGTGGAAACGGTAGTTAGGCCGTTGAAAGTGTTGGCACCGGCGCCGCTGAGAGTCAGCGTGCTGCTACTGGTGTCCTTGGTCAAACGGCCGCCGCTAGCGCCAGTAATGGCGCCTGAGAGCGTTTGCGTGGCGCTGGAACTGTATTGCAGCAAGCCAGTGCTGTCGAAGGAAATTCCCGCGCTATAGGTTCCGACGCCACCGCTGTTGCCGAGGTTCCCCGCACCACTCATCTGCAGCGTGCCGGTGCCATTGATCGCCGTCGTGCCGGAGTACGTATTGAGGCCGCTGAGCCCCATGGTGCCGGCGCTGGATTTTGTAAGGTTGCCGGTGCTGCTAATCGCTCCCGAAACGAGCAGATCAGTCGTTGCTCCGCCATTGGCAACCGCGAATGTTGTGTTGACACCCATAACCACAGGTGTTGAAATCGTAGCGGAGTTCGCGGAAGCAAACGTGGTAATGGTCGGCGTAAACTTCAGATCCAAACCTCCCGTGCCGTTGATAGTGCCTGCTGTCATATCAATGGCTTTCGTCCACATAGGGAGATTGTTAGATGAGAAGGTGCCCCCGTTGACAATCAATTTGGCCATGTTCGATGCGGTGGTATGGCCCAAGACATTGCTTGCAGTTGTTGTCACGGCCCCGCTGCTACCGACTACCAGGTCACCCGCGCCCACGGTACTGAAACCGTTATTGGCACCGCCGAGTGAAAGAGTGCCGGCATTGACAGCCGTACCGCCAGAGTATGTGCTGGCGTTGGGACTGTAGTTGAGGAGCAGGATGCCGGTGCCTTCCTTGGTCAGGCTGGAAGCGCCGACCAAATTCGTTGAAATGGTATCAGTGGCATTATTAACCGTGATGGTCGATGCGGCTGCCATCGTGAGCGAGGTGCCGCCGGAAACCACAATCGCACCCGACCCCGATGCAAAGATCATCGTGCCGAAAGCCTGGCCAGATCCCGAGACCGATACGGTGCCGGCCGCCAGACCTGTCGCGCCATTGCCGAAGTTGACGTCATCCGTCGTAGCAGTTGGTGAAGTGAAGGCGGGCGCCGGGCTGCCGGTGCCACTGGTGTTCCAATTGGTGCTCGTGCCCCACGTTCCACCCGCCGTGCCAAAGCCAGCGGTGACGCCATTGTTGTCCCAGTAGTAAATCGTGGCCTGGGCAGCACTACCAGACGCCAGCAGCGAAGCGAGCATCACGGCACCAAGTAGGGCGCTGCGCCAGTGACGGGCGGACGAGAGTGGATTGAATCCGGAACGAGAGGAGTTGTTATATCTCATGGGACGGCTTTCAACGTAGGTAATCTTTTTCAGCAGCTTGCTCACGCGGGTCGGGCAAAAAATGTGCGAAGGTAATAAACGTGCGAAGGGTGTGAAGGGTTTAAAAGTGCGAAGGGTATCAGGGTGACACGAAATAGCGCAACGCAAAACGGTCGTTATCACGACACGCTATGCAAAGGTTTTAGAGGTCACGCTTAGATTTGCCGCCCTGAGAAATGGAAGTGCGGCCTAAAAGAGAAGAGACTTAGGAAGAGTTGCATGCCCGACATAGTTGCGTCAATCGCTTCGTAAAGAGTTCGTGAAGAAAATGCTAACACCAGCGTTCTCGCTTCAACAGGTTCTTCATCCAACAATTACGCCCCGCACACCTTCTTGAGTATGACTCAACGCTACCCACAGGTCTTGACCAAATCCGCCAAAGCGTTGATATTTTGCGCCAAGGAGGAATTAGGCTGTAGAAAAGAGGCTGGAGGAGGGAAGAACATCTCCTCTGCGATCTGACTTTACCCCTGACCCCTGACCCCTGACCCCTAACCCCTGACCCCTAACCCCTAACCCCTCATGCGCACCATCGGCTTTTACGGACTGGCGGGACTGGAACTTGTCGATCGGACGATCGCGGGTGTCTTGCGCTACTGCGAAGAGGGGGGCTTCATGGTCCGCGACTTTCGCATGCGCGAGGCGGCGCTGATCCGTCCCAGCGTGCCGCCCCCCTGGCACGGTGGGGCCGATGGAATAGTGCTTACCACCACCCGACCCGCGGAGAGTTCCGACAAACAAATTGCCGACTGGGTGCTCGCCGGCGGTGTGCCGGCGGTGAGTGTGGGGGCCGATTTTCTCGATCCCCGCATCCCCAACTTCCACGCCGGCATGGGCTCAGTGGCTCAACTGGCTGCCGACCACCTGACGCAATGCGGGTGCGCGTCGTTTATCTACTTCGGCCTTCAGGCATCGACCGGCTCGGGCCAGCGCGGCGAAGCGCTCCGCGATGCGCTGGCCGAGCGCGGGCAGAAGTTGGTCGAATTCGCGACGACTTACCGCTACATCGGCATCTTCGAAAACGAAACCCAGGCCCGTAGCGAAACGAAACTGGCCGCGCTACTTCAGAAAATGCGGAAGCCGATTGGTGTCTTGGCGCTGAACGACAATTTCGCCTGCGCGGTCTGCGTGTTGTGTGAATCGCTGGGGCTGGCCATTCCCGAGCAGGTGAAAGTGCTGGGGCTGGGAGACTTGACCGTAGCCCGCACCCATCGGCCGGCTCTGTCGAGCATTCGCACACCGAACGAGGAGGCCGGCTACTTGGCCATGCAGGCTCTCCACCAGCGGCTCGACGGCAAACGCAGCGTGCCTAGGGAGACGGAGGTGCCGGCCACGGAGCTGGTGGCGCGGGCCTCGACGGTGGGCGCTCTGCCGGCCAACGGAAACTTGAAGGAGGCGATCAAGTACATCGAGCGGCACGCCTGCAATCATCTGACGGTCGATCATGTGGCCGCGGCGATGGGTACTCCGCGACGCTCGCTGGAACGGCGATTCCAAGAATTGCTGGGACACACGCCGGGTGAGGAGATCCAGCGCGTGCGATTGGAGAAGGCCAAAGAGCTGCTGGAAAAAACCCAATTCTCCATCAGCCGGATTGCCCTGATGGTCGGCTTCGAGGAGACCGCCCCATTCACCAGGTTCTTCACCAAGCAGACTGGCATCTCACCCAGCAAATATCGCGTGAGCAACGCAAGTTAGGTTGAACCACGGAGACACGGAGGCACGGAAAAGAAATAGGGAGAAAAAGGAGGAGTAAGGAACACTAATCTGCGCTAAACAACGCTAATTCAGATGATTCATCAGCCGCCGGGCGCTGGCCCCGGTTTCGTCCATTGCGATGATCAGCGTTCTTAAAACTTCTGCTTGCGACGCCGGACAAAATAGGCCAGGCCCAGCAGGCCCAGGGCGGCCAAGGCCAGCGTACTCGGCTCCGGGACCACGGCGGCGACGGTGATGGTGACAAAGGCCGTTCCGTTGGCGGTCGCATCGGCAGCAAAGTTCGAACCCGCCGCGATGTCGTTGTAGTTGATCAGCCAGGTGTTGCCGGCGAAACTGAACGTGCTGTCATCTGCATAGCCGGAAAACAACCCGCCGTTCCAAACGCCATCGTAGGCAATGAGCGTGAACTTCGTGCCAGGGGCGAGGGCTGTATTGCTCCCCAGGTCAATTAAA